>CAXBJE010000035.1:0-13364 GCA_963975525.1 uncultured Owenweeksia sp.
CAATTAAGCAATCATACTGGTATAGCCTTTTATTTAAAGGTTGCCCATGAAAAGGCGGGCGTTCTTTTTGCCTTAGGAGATTTTGAAGCGGCACGGGATTTTTTACGCCCGATTAAAAACCTTTCTTCAGTTGATGTAGAAGACTACAAAGCGGCCTGGGGGGATTGTATGTACGCCCTTGGAAAGGCCTATCACTTTGTTGATGAACTGGATAGCGCCATTTACTTTTTTAAACTGGCTCTGAATGCGAGGCTTGATTTACAGTATCCAAATCATGAGAAGCTAGCAGATAACTACGCCTACCTAGGGTACACCTATCGTTTTAATCTTCTGGATTACTATCGTGGGGAAAGGTGCTTTTTGAAAGTGCAAGAACATTTAGAGAAATTTAATGCTACTCATTCAATGTGGGGTAGGCATTATCTGAACCTTGCGGCTTGTATGTCGTCTACTGATTATGAAAAAGCCTTAAACTATAATTTCAAGGCATTGGGTTATTACAATCAGGTTCCAGAAGGAAATGGTACAGCAAAAAGGTCTTGCCTGGGTAATATTGCTAATATTTATGGTAGAAAGGAAGATCACAACAACGCCATAAAGTATTATCGGTTATCGTTAAAAGAGGCTTTTAAGGAATCTAGGTTTAGGGATTATCAGGTCCTTGTGTATGAAAACTTAGGTTCGGTTTATAGGGATATGGGTGTTCTTGATTCAGCCTCCTTTTACATTTCGAAGGCTCTGGAAATCAATATAGGACTATATGGGGAAGATTCAAAAGAGGTGGCGCAATCAATATACCTTTTGAGTATATCGATTTCTGATAAGCGTAAGGCTCAGAAATTGAGGACCAAAGCCATTAAGAAGAAACTCCATTTTTATGATGAAGGGGCTGAAGAGATGAGCCAGACTTATCAAATGGTAGCTGATTGGTTCAGGAGAAATAATCAAAACGATAGTTCCTTGTACTATTATCAGAAATCTTTGATGCAACCGGTCGATAAATTCTTACAAACTCCGTCTTTAGAATTAGAGTTTGGGGAGAACTCTAAGATGGCGTATAATTTAGTGGGTAAGGCCGAAGTCTTGCAAAGGATGGGTAAGTCTTCCAAATCGCCCGAGCTTCTTGCTTCGGCTATAGCTCATTACAAGTTGTATAGTGAGGTGTATTACAACCTTTTGTGGAGCAGGGAATCTGAAGCCGAAAGATTAGATTTTGTGAGCAGCTCAAAAGCTTCTTATGACTTAGCCATTGAGGCAAGTTATTTATTGCATGAGATTTCAGGCAGTGGTATAGCTGATTTATGGTATTTCATGGAGAAGAGTAAATCCGCGGTATTAACGCTTCAAGCTCAGGAGGCACGAGCGGAAGTTGAAAAAAGCGCTGACCTAACACTAGTATCACTAAAAAGAAAACTTCAGGGAAAATTGAAGGAGTTAAGTTTATTGTCCAGGCAATCAACGAGTAATTTGGATTCTATTAGGAACCTACTTTTTAACCTTAACATTAGAATAGATTCGATAGAAACGCAAATGGGTATAAAATCAAACTCAACCAATACAACTGGAGAGGTTATTTCCTATGAGAAAGTTTTAGAATCTGATTTAATAAAAGACGGGGGATGCATCCTTCAAACTTATACGTCTGATAGCATTGTCTACCTGCTAGCCGTTACTAAAGGCAAGACAAATATTTCAAGACTAGATCATAGAGACTACGAACTTTTAAGTTCATCAGTAAATGGGCTTAAAAAGGTTTTGAATGACGGTGTTATATCATCGGGACGAAAAGAACAGTTTGCAGCATTTGTAGGGTTCTCCAGTGAATTATATAATATTCTTCTAAAAAAGCTTGATGTTGAAAAAATAAGACACCTAGTGGTTATACCTGATGGTTTTCTGGCAGGCGTTCCTTTTGAGGTTCTAATATCCAGGCCTCCAAAGAACATTGAAAAGGTAAACTATCGGGATTTGGCATACACTCTTCTGAACACAGACATCGCCTATGGTTATTCAGCTTCCTGGTTTTTTTCGTCAAGTGAATTAGAAGAATCTCCTGATGGAGATGGTCACAAAATGTTGGCCTTTGCCTACTCCAAATCCAACCTGCAGTCAGAGAAATCTCAATTTAATGCTTTGCCAGGTTCTGAGTTAGAAGTTGGTGCAATACAAGCTGTATGGGGAAAGGACTTTAACTCTTTTGTTGGTTTCGAAGCCTCTGAAGCCAATTTTAAGTCCTCCATTTCAAGTCATCATATCATTCATATTGCCACTCATAACTACGTAGATGAAGATAATCCACTGAACAACGGGCTAATTTTTACGCAAGGGAACGGTGAGGATGGA
The DNA here is from genome assembly GCA_963975525.1 of uncultured Owenweeksia sp. Classification (GTDB taxonomy): domain Bacteria; phylum Bacteroidota; class Bacteroidia; order Flavobacteriales; family Schleiferiaceae; genus Owenweeksia. Next base: position 2,344 of record CAXBJE010000035.1, read on the forward strand.
ATTCTTCATATATATGAGATTTATCAATTGGTCTCAGATGCTAAAATGGTGGTTCTTAGTGCCTGTGAAAGCGGGTTAGGTGATTACGCGGATGGCGAAGGATATTTAAGTGCGGGGCGTGCGTTTGCTCAACAAGGCACAAGTTTAGTGATTTCCTCACTTTGGAAAACTTCAGACAATCACTCACGGGGGTTGATGAAAAAATTTTATACCAAGATTGGTGAAGGAAGTAATGCTGCGAACGCTTTACACTCAAGCAAATTAGAGTTTATTCAACAAAACGATGAACTTGGGGCGCACCCTTCCAATTGGGGGGCGCACATAATGTTAGGTAATGGTAGCGGGATCCACCTTATGGCAAAAAATAAAAACGGAGAACTTGGAATTTGGTTAGTCGCAGCATTGCTAGCTACATTTTCGTCTATTGCTGCAATTTGGTATTTATATGCAAGGTTCTCGTCATAAAGAATTTATATATGGTATTAATTGGGGGGGATTCCATGATCTATAAGAGATTTTGGACCACCATCATCTGACAGTGTTGCAACTGCGTTATATTCTTGACCTTCTGCGGTAATTTGCCTGTTCTGACTTAATACATTCTCATCCAAATCGTTGAGGATGTTTAGCAACTGACCCCAGGTCTGAGTTTCATTATCGTTAGGAAATCCTTGGTCTTCAATGTTGTTTCCATTGCCTTCAGAAGTTGCTTTTGAGTAAAAATCAACCTCGTTTATAAGAATAAGTCGAGTAAGATTTAAAGAATCTGGATCAACCTCATTGATTAAATCCTTTAGTTGTTGCCATGTTTGAGCCATTAGAACTTTGTTTTTTGATAGCACCAAAGATGAAGTATAAATACCAAATCAATGGTATTTTCTGCACCGGAGATGCAATTTTGAGAATTAACTAGTGTGTAGCGATTTGAATAAAACGCAAATTGAGGAAAATGAATAGGAAGATATTAGCCTGCTAAGTACTTAGCAGCTGCCGCAGCTGCTGCCAAGGCAATTACACCTGTGGATACCGCAATGGCTTGAAGAGGAGGCTTTACACCTGAATCCTTTAGGCCTTTCGGTCCACCATCGTCATCGGTCCCTTCCGGAGTGTTGTCATTGTTTTGGTCGTCATCGTTGGGTGTTGTGTCTGGCATGGCGAATAGTGTTTTAAGTTTTAGATAGAACTAATTTATAAATCTTTCAATAACTCGGCAGATCTTTTTTGGTAGGTATTGTCATAACCCGCCAATCGGTTTAATATCTCGGTGGCCGCGGTTACGTTTTTACTTTTTAGATAAGCCAATGCCAGATACCAGTTAACGGTACTTTTTGGTTCGGCTCCGGTTTCGGCAAGTTGCTCCAACAGTGGCAGTGCTTTGGCATGCTCCCCAGAGGCCATATAGCTGTGAGCCAAATAGAAATCACGTTCTTCTCCCGGGGCAATGGCCTCTAATTCAGTAGCAGCCTTTTTATAGTCTTTACTTTCATAGGCCAGCATGGCATTGCTCATGCGGTCGGTTTCTACTTCGCCACCTCTTTTTATTACAGATGAGTAGGCTTGGTAAGGCTCGTAATATTGCTCGTATAATTTATCAGGGCTTGTGCTTAATCCATTAAAAACAAAATACAACGCAATTAATATTGAAACGCTGGCTGCTGCCAGAAGTGGCCTCCAATTGGTGGATTTTTTCTTTACAGTTTCGTTCTCAGTTGTTTTTAAAGGCTCAAGTCGGGATTCAATTTCCTGAAGTTTTTGCTTTAATTCCTTTCTGGACCAGTACTTTATTCCTGCAACCAATTCTTCTTCCTGGGCAAATAACTCCCTTAATGAAGGATCCAGTTCTATTTCATGACGAAGTTTTTGTTCTTCAGCAACAGTTAGTTCGCCACCAAACAAATCCTCAATCGCCTTTATTTTATCCATTTCTTCCATTTCAAACTTTGTTTAGGATAAATCACCTTTATGTAACTTCCTTAATTGTTGCATGCACTTGTACTTCTGGTTTTTGGCAGTATTGGCATTCTTGTAATCCTGCTTTTCCATAATATCCTCCATACTCAACTTGTCGTAGTAGTAAAGCTTTAGCAGCTGCCTACAATGGTCACTAAGCTTTTTTAAACTGGCCTCTACCAAACTTAGTTGTGCATCCTTTACTTTCACTTCTTCCAGCTCATCATCATCAGTAATCAGTTCTAAGTAACCTTCTGCACTCACACTCCGCCCGCTTTTCCTTGCCAGGCTGAGGTATTTGTTTTTTCCAATAGAGAAGAGATAGGTTTTTAAACTACTGCTGAGGTCTGTCAGTTTGCCGTTTTTAATGTTTTCATAAAAAGCGATGATGGTTTCCTGGTAAACCTCCAGTGCATTATCCATATGGCTACCGTAGTGCTTTATTAGCCACAAACAAAACTCCTGCCTGTGTGCCTCGTAAACCTTACTTAACTCCTCGCTATCTCCACTTCTAATTTTGTCGATGATTAGGGTATCATCCATTCATGTGATGGTTTATGTTATTGTGTAATTAAGGTCACCCAAAGTTAGAAGAATATGAAGGTGAAAACTTTTTTTTAAAATTTTCATTTAAATGCGGGTGACCTTTTTTTAGGGGAAGTATAAAGAGGCAAACCAAGTAAGTAAATCTTCTCCTAATTTAAGAAGTGTTGTGTTAAGCAAAAGAAAGGAACAGGGCTCGGAGAATGCAGATATTTGGCCGGGCCCTTGCTTAACCAAAGAAAGAATTAAAGTGTTATTTGAAAACTCATTGAAGAGTGTTGTTGTGTTGAAGAGCCGGCCTGTGTTCCTTCCGAACCCCTTTAGAAAAACTGGGCCGGCTTTTTTTTACAACCATAAAAAAGCTGTTGACCTAACCCCTTGAACCAAATCAAAAAACCAACTTAACCTGCAAAGGCCCCGCTAATAACGGGGCCTTTGCTTTTTTGATAGCTTTGTGAAACCTAAATGTGTTTCGCTTAATGTTTCCCAATCTAATTCACGCTGCCATTCCCTTTTTTGTGGGCTTTATTCTGTTGGAAATCCTCATATCTTCTATAATGAAGAAAAGGACCTACGAAACCAAGGATGCCTTTAGCAGCATTGCCATGGGGCTGGGAAATGTTTTTACAGGTTTGGTAGGCAAAACACTGGTTTTTGGAGCTTATACCTTAGTGCATCAGTTTGCACTTTTTAATTTGGGCTACGCATGGTGGGTATGGGTAATTGCCATTATTGGGGAAGACCTTACCTACTACTGGTTTCATCGTACCAGCCATAACGTCCGCTTTTTTTGGGCAAGCCATGTAGTTCATCATTCATCAAAACATTACAATTTAAGTACGGCCTTACGGCAAACCTGGACAGGTAACTTTACAGGCAGCTTTGTATTTTGGCTATGGATGCCGTTGGTAGGCTTCGAACCCTTGATGATTGTGTTTCTGCAAAGCGTGAGTCTGCTATATCAGTTTTGGATTCATACCGAAGTAATAAATAAACTCCCGCGATGGTTTGAGTTTATTTTCAATACTCCATCACATCATAGAGTACATCATTCATCAGACCTGAAATATTTAGATAAAAACCATGCTGGCATTTTAGTGATTTGGGATAGGATGTTCGGAACCTTTCAGGAAGAAGAGGAAAAGCCCAACTATGGCCTAACCACAAATATTGAAACATATAATCCACTGATTATAGCCACGCACGAGTGGTGGAGCATCGTAAAGGATGTTCGTAAAAACCCGCAGTATTTTGGCGGGTATGTGTTTGGCCCTCCCGGTTGGAGCCATGATGGAAGCCGTAAAACAACCGAGCAGCTAAGGCAAAATGCGGGCAAACTGCACAGGCCATTGGCCAACTAATCAAAAGCTTATTATGATACATAGATTTACCCTATTGTTTGGCCTCCTGTTTTGGGGCTTCATTGCTAATGGCCAAATTTCTAAAACCTTAGAGCAAAAGGTTTTAGTAGGCGAGGGCAATTTCATCCCGCTAAGGGTGGAGTTTATTACCACGGTTGATTTTGATGCTTTGGAATCCTCATTTATTCAAAATCAAATAACCGTAAATCAGAGGCCACGCATAGTAAACCGTGTTTTAATGAAGCAGGCACAGGCTTCCCAAGCCTCGGCCAAAGCCCTTTTGTCCTCTTTTGGTGAAAACCAGGTTAAAAGCATCAGCTCTTTTTACATCGCCAATATTATGGTAGTTGAGGCTACAGCAGAGGTAGCGCAGGCATTAGCCCGGTTACCAGAGGTCTCTTATATAGACTGGGCCGGAGATGAATTTTTGATGCATGACCCTATAATAGATTCTGACCTGAATGGCCCGGAGGTGGTAAATGGAACCGAGCCGGGACTTGTGGCCATAAATGCTCCTGCCATGTGGAAACTAGGTTATACCGGTAGAGGCCGAATGGTGTATAATTATGATACGGGAGTTTGGCCAACGCATCCATCATTTAAAGACCGATTTCTCGGGAATTTTGCTCCTTTGAGTCAATCCTGGTATGGTTTGATTAGAGAATATCCGGATGGCCGGATAAGTGACCATGGAACACACACCTTAGGTACCATTGCAGGATTGGATACTGCCACCAACGACACTATAGGAGTGGCTTTTGGGTCGTACTGGATTGCAAATGATTATGTGGCATCAACGGTTGCTGCTCTACCTCCGTTGGCACAAATGATAGCTGCTTTTGAATGGGCCCTAAACCCTGATGGCGATACCACCACAAGCGATGATATTCCTGATGTAATAAACAATAGCTGGCGCTGGAGAGACGACCCAGACACCGTGCACTGCGGAGGTTTTGTAGTACAATTGATGAATGCCATAGAGGCCGCTGGTATGGCTAATGTATTTTCCGGGGGAAACTCTGGCCCCAATAATTCTTCTGTCAATTCTCCGCAAAGGATTAATACTTCCAAAGTCAATACTTTTTCTGTGGGCAGTATTGATGGCAATCAGACTTTTCCTTATCCAATTAGTAATTTCTCTACACGTGGGCCAAGTCAATGCCCGGGTTCGGGAAGTTTACTTATACACCCTGAAGTAGTGGCTCCTGGCCAAAATGTCCGTTCAGCATGGGGAACTAATGGCTACAATACAATTTCCGGAACCAGCATGGCAGCCCCACATGTTTCCGGTGCTGTTCTTCTTTTAAAAGAGGCTTTTCCTCAATTATCAGGGGCGCAGCTCATGCAGGCCCTTTATACCTCGGCTATAGATATGGGTGTAACAGGAGAGGATAATACCTATGGCAACGGATTGATAGATGTTTATGCGGCCTATCAACTTCTGGCCCTGAGCCATACTGCGGTAAACCCAAACGATGTTAGCTGGGATGTTTCAATAAAGGAAATAAGTCACCCAACAGGAGGGGAGGTTACATGTGATGAACTTTACTACCCAGAAATCATCATCCAAAATCTCGGAGATAGCGCTGTTGGCTCAGTGGATATTAGTTATTGGCTAAATGGAGTTTTGGGTGCGTCTTCGCCAATTACCATAGCAACCCCTAACTTATTATCAAATGGTGCTATTGATACCGTGTCTTTGCCGAACCCTATTGCTCTTACCACAAATGGTGAATACGAGTTTGCCGTGTCAGTTTCAATAGGTAAGCCGGAATATGATGAGGTTAACAATCAAAGGATAATTCGATTTAATAAGAGAGGATTAACTACTCTTCCTTTTTATGAGGATTTTGAAACCGGAATTTCTGGTTTAAACTGGTTCATTAAAAATGATGACGCACTTACCTCATGGGACAGTGTATCGGTAGCTGGGTGGCAAGGCAACACTTATGCGGCCTACCTTAATTTAAAGGATTATTTGCCGCGGTTAAGCCAAAAAGACGGACTATGGAGTCCTATTCTTCAATTACCATCAGCCCCACTTTTGCAACTTAGTTTTGATGTGGCCTACCAACAACTGGGAACCATAGGGTTTGTACAGGATACATTTAAGGTTTATGCCTCTACTGATTGTGGCCAAACCTTTCCTCACTTGCTTCATAGCAAAACTGGTTCAGATTTAAGTTCAACTGGTGTTTTGGGAGCCAACTTTGAGCCCAGCTCACGTTCGGATTGGAGGCGTGATAATATTGACCTTTCCACATTTTCCGGACAAGAGGTTATGCTTTCGTTTGTGGGGGTTAATCGTAAAGGCAACAACTTATATCTGGACAATATTTCAGTTTATGAAGGCCTTTGGGATCCCGTTTCCATTGCTGAATCCGAAGTGAACGTATTCAGTTTATTTCCTAACCCCGCCACGGAATCGATTCAAATTGCAGCTAGCAAGGAGACTGTAGGCGATCTCTATATTACTATAATGGATGCAAACGGTAGAGTGGTGGAGCAAAGGCAGATGGCTGTAAACCAAAGTTTCAAGATAGGGCAACTTGCGCCAGGCCTATATTTGGTAAAGGTGATGCAAGGAAAAAGTGTGGAGCACATAAAATTAATTAAGGAATAAGCCCACTGTGGCGATATTAATTCTAAATGCAAAAGAGGCAGCCAAAATAATGAAGCTGCCTCTTTTTAGTTGAAGTGGATATTTACATTTAACATTTACCTCATGGCTTGAGACACTATCCACTTTAATTATTTTCAGGGAATATGCTTCCCTATTTATTCCTTGGTGGAGAAATAACTGTATTAAATCCCCAGGGCCTGTCCACCACCAATTTGTATGGTCTCTGCAGTAATAAAAGAAGAATCAGGGCCTGCAAGGAATGAAACCACTGCGGCTACTTCTTCCGGTTGACCCAATCTGCCAAGTAGAATGTTGTTTTTCCATGATGCAAAAACCTCTGGTTTAGTGGTTTTAATCTGCTTGTGGAAATCAGTGTCAATGGTTCCCGGAGAAACAGCATTTACACGAATGCCGTATTCCGCTAAATCCTTTGCCAATGCACGGGTAATAGCATGCACCCCGGCCTTTGAAGTTCCGTAAATCCCTGCTCCCGGGCCGCCAGCATTCCAACCTGCATTAGAGGTGTAGTTGATGATACTCGGGTTATCTCCTTTTTTCAAGTATGGAATTGCCGCTCTTGAAACAAAGAAGGTAGAATCCAGATTTAACGCCATCACACCGCGATAAAATTCAGTAGTCATTTCTTCAAAGCGCATACGGCCACCAAGCCCACCGGCATTGTTTACAACTACATCAATTTTTCCATGCTTATCGCCAATGGCTTTTATGTTGGCATTTACAGCATCTTCATTTGTAACGTCAAACCCGTAGTATGCAGCATCAATTCCTTCATCGGTGAGTTCTTTCAAACGCTTTGCACCCTCTTCATCATTTATGCCATTCAGATAAACGGTATATCCATCTTTTCCGAGCCTTTTGGCCACCTCAAATCCAATTCCTCCTGTAGCTCCTGTTACTACTGCTATTCTATTTCCTGTTTTCATAAAGTTCCTTTTGTTTATTGTTAATAGTTAAAATATTACCCAATGGGTTTAATTTTTTTTGCAAAAAAGTTAATTGATAAATAGCCCAGCGGTACGAATACCGCAATCATTATAAATATGGGCGTATATGAATAGTTATCGGTGATGTAGGGTACTAAAAAGTTCATGCCTATCACCGAAAAAATTCCAACTGTTCCACCAAGCCCGGCAAGTGATCCAACGGATTTTCCACTAAATAGGTCGCTAGGTATGGTTTGGATGTTTGAAATAACAAATTGAAATCCAAACAGAACCATAGCCACAATGGCCACAAATTTTATTGGGGTATTTCCAAAAAGAATAGTGGCAATCATTCCTATAAACATAATGACGCAACCCACCAGTATGGTGCGCTTTCTGGCTTTATCTACCGTAGCACCATTCATCATTAGATGTCCTGAAAAATACCCCCCGCAAAGGCTACCAATGGCAGCGCCCACATAAGGTACCCATGCAAAAAAGCCAATTTCTTTAACGTTAAAGCCGTAAACATCGGCTAAGTAAATCGGCATCCAACCTACAAAAAGCCACCAGATGGGCTCAATAAAAAACCGGGAAGCCAGTACCGCCCATGATTCGCGGTGAGAGAGGATTTTTCGCATACTTAGACCAGGCTTGTCTGATGTTTCTTTTTGATTTTTGATGCCGGCAAGAATATGCTTTTGCTCATCCTCGGTAATCCAAGGGTGTTTGTGAGGCAATGCCTTGTTTATTAGTAACCATGGAATTACCCAAATAAGGCCTAAAACACCTAGTAATACCCCTCTTGCCAAAGCGTGAAGGGAGGTGGCAATACCCCAAATAGTAATGGAAACCACGAAACCTGCACGGGTGCCAATTTTATCAAACATTTTTCCTGAAAGTGATTGACCAATGGCATACGCTACCAGGAATACGTTTAGAATTAAGGCGTAGTCTGTTTTGGTCATATCCAAATCCTTGGAGATGTCGGGCCACATGATAGCCAGTGCTGAGCGGTCAATATAATTGATTACCGTAGCCAGGCATACCAAGCCAATAATCCACCAACGTAGTCCTTTAAGTTTCATACTTGCAGCCTTATTTCTTATCAGCAAAATAGGCTACTCCAGAACCGTCCAGAAAATCTTCCCTTACCGGGCTAAATACATCTATCAACATTCCTTCTTCTAGACATACTGCGCTATGTAGTAGATTAGGTTCAATGTACACACCATCGCCAGCTGAAATAATCTGCTTTTGGCCATCAATTACAAATTCGAACTTACCAGCAGCACAATAGGTGGTTTGGGTATGAAAGTGCTGGTGTGGGGCACCTTCCGCGCCCTTTTCAAATTTCACCTGTACCATCATAATTTGGTTATCGTAGCCCAAAAATTTTCTGGATACTCCTCCACCAAGTACTTCCCACTCCATATTCTGGGTCAGTATGTATTTCTCGCTAAATCTTTTCATTCTTCCTAATTATTAATATGTAAATGCCTTAGGCACCTTTAAATTTATGTTGAACCCTTTGCTGTAATTGTGCTGGGTTTATTCTGGTGCAGTACCCGGACCTACCGAGGCTTCTCTAAACCAAACCTCTGTAAAACAACCATTTTCATATTGCTTCGCGATATCCCCACCGTAGGTTTCGGCTCCTGTACACCAAACCATATTTTTTGCAGGGTCTTTTCCATTGGTTTGGTTGTAGGCACCTTGCTTAAAGTAATTCAGCTCCCCTTTATAGGCGGTAGCTTTTTCAGTTCCATCCTGACCAATAGGGGCAAAAAGTTTCATTACCTGAGCGGGTAAATCTGTTTTTTTGATATAGTCTGAGGAAATCAGATTTTTGGTAAATGTTTTTGTTTCATGGCCATCACATTTGAAGGTGAGGTACATAATACCCTTGTAAACATTTACTTCATAGCTAAATTCCTCTCCCAGTTCAATTCCATCTTTTGGTTCGGCAGGGTAGCTGTCTTTACTTTTCCCAATTACTGACATGTCGTTACCCCAAACTGCGGTGGAATAATCCCATCTTTTCTTATTGTCACCTTCGGTGTTTATTTCATAATTCCAAAACACAGAGCCTTTTTCCTGCCCCGGAAACTTCTTGTAGAATATTTTCAGAGGTTCGTTTTCGTGCCCCTCACCACTATGTATTTGGCCAACCACAACGGAAAACGAGGCCGCTACTCTGGCATCGCCCGAGGTAGAAACCTGCATTACCTTGCAAGTACCGGTAAGCTTACCACCTTGCTCTGGTGTCCAATTTCTTTTTTCATGCAGCTCGGTTCTGGTATTGCTTGAGTTTTTTGAGGTTACTCCAGAATTTGGGGTTTTATAAACCACCCACCGCCTGGTTCCTTCAATTTCGGTATAGAAAAAATCCTTGTTTTCAAAGTCAGTTAAATCGTTAACGGTGGTTCCATCACCCATCAATATTTTAAACTTATCCATAACAGGGATAACCTGCTGGGGAACCACTCTTTTACTACTTAAGCCATCATTAGCTTCAAAATAACCTGCATTAGAAATGGCATCGTCACTAACAATTAAACTGGCATCCTTAAACCATACTTCAGCATAATTTCCATCTGCGTACTGCTTCTCTAAATCCCCTCCGTGAGTTTCGGCACCTGAGCACCAAACCTTATTTACTTTAGGATCTTTTCCATTGGTTTGATTGTAGCACCCCAGTTTAAAAAACAGGCCTTCTCCAGTGTATGCGCTCTTTCGTTCTACGCCATCTTGGCCTATCGGTACAAATAAACGCTTAACCTGTGCAGGCATGTTTTTGCTTTCAGCAAATTCTGAAGAGATTAAGTTTTTGGTAAATGTCTTGGTTTCGTGACCTTCGCAAGTGAAGGTAAGGTGCATAATCCCATCCTTAACTTCCACTTCGTAACTCAATTCTTCTCCTAATTCAATACCATCCTCCGGTTCTGGTGGGTAGGTGTTGGTGTCATTTCCTACCACTGAAAAATCATTTCCCCAAATAGGATAGGAGTAATCCCATCTGCCTGAGTTATCATCACCTTGGGTGTTTATCTCGTAATTCCAAAAAACAGAGCCCTTTGTATGACCTGGGAATTTTTTGTAGAACAATTTAAATGGTTCATTCTCATGACCATCAGCACTGTGAATTTGACCAATAACCACAGCAAAGGTAGAGGCAACACGGGCATCTCCAGTTGTAGATACATTCATAACCTTTACCGTAGCGTTAAGCTTGGCATGCGTCATGGGCGTCCACTTTTTTAATTGGGCTAATTCAGTTCTGGTATTATTTGAGGTGCCGTGGGTATTACCAGCATTTGGGGTTTTAAATACAACCCAATCGCCTTCGGCATCATTGGCGGTGTAAAAGAAATCTTTGTTTTGATACTCCAGAGCCTGACCAACATTAGAACCATCTCCTAAAATTAAATTCCAATGATCGAAAAAGGGAATGACCTCACTCGGGTATTTCTCAGTACCCTGGTTTAATGAATCATTTTCATTAACAATTTCCTCTGAATTTGCTGATTGAGGATTGTTGCATGCATGGAGCATCAGAACAATGGTGGGTAATAATATTAGTCGCTTTATCATTTCATT
>CAXBJE010000036.1:0-13334 GCA_963975525.1 uncultured Owenweeksia sp.
ACGGCGACCACCGAGATCTACACTCTTTCCCTACACGACGCTCTTCCGATCTTAAAAGTAGGTGAGGTAATTGCCATCATCGAAACAGAGGCTGCGGCCGCTGGCGCTGATGCTCCTTCTCAAAATGGTTCAACTCCCGCGGCAGCGGAAGCCCCTGCCGCCAAAGAACCTGTTGCGGTTGCCGAAGCTCAAAACATGGTTACCGCGGCAAAAGAAACTGTAGATGTACCACGCAGTTCTAACGGACGTTTTTATTCTCCCTTAGTTCGCAGCATTGCCAAAGAAGAAGGTGTGGCTGTAGAAGAACTGGATAACATTACCGGTAGCGGTGCCGAAGGACGCGTTACCAAGAGCGATATCCTAGCCTTTGTACAAAACCGTACTACAGGTGGTGGTACTCAAGCCGCTCCTGCGCCTCAGGCAAAAGCTGCTCCTTCATCAGCACCTGCTGCTAAGCCAAGCGCACCTGTTGCTCCTGCCGCGCCTGTGTTTGTTGGTGGTGATGACGAAATCATTGAGATGGACCGCATGCGCAAGAAGATTGCGGATCACATGGTGATGTCTAAGAGCACTTCTCCGCACGTAACTTCTTTTGTGGAAGCGGATGTTACCAACATCTGGAACTGGAGAAAGAAAGTTAAGAATGAATTTATGAAGCGTGAAGGTGAAAACATCACATTCACACCCATATTTATTGAAGCCATTGTAAAGGCCATTAAGGACTTCCCAATGATTAACATTTCTGTTGATGGTAACAACATCATCAAAAAGAAACACATAAACATTGGTATGGCTGCGGCTTTACCGAGCGGAAACCTTATTGTACCTGTTATACATGATGCCGATCAATTTAACCTGGTTGGACTTACCAAAAAGGTAAATGACCTGGCCAACCGTGCCCGTAATAATCAGTTGAAACCAGACGACATTTCTGGTGGAACTTACACGGTAACTAATGTGGGTACTTTCGGTAACGTATTGGGTACTCCTATTATCAACCAACCACAGGTTGCCATTATGGCCACGGGTAGTATTAATAAAAAGCCCGCTGTTATTGAAACTCCTGAAGGAGACTTCATCGGCATCCGCTACAAAATGTTTTTATCACATAGCTATGACCACCGTGTGGTGGATGGCGCTTTGGGCGGAATGTTTGTACGCAGGGTAGCTGATTATCTGGAAGCTTTTGATCCCAACCGCGACTTTTAGTAAGAGTCTCGATTAACTTATATTGCACACTCGTTAGAGCTGCTTAAAAGTAATTTTAGTATTTACTTCTCGACTCCGCTCGAAGTGACCAAATCTAGTTCTATGTCACATTGAGCGGAGTCGAAATGTTTTTACACGTTTTAAAAAAACTTTTAAGGCAGCTCATTTTATTGAATAATTCCATCACACAAAATTTTATATGGAACTTAAATTAAAGCGACCTATTTGTTTTTTTGATCTGGAAGCCACAGGGGTAAATGTGGTAACCGACAGGATTGTAGAAATAGGGATTTTAAAGATCTTCCCTAACGGAAATAAGGAAAACCATACCTGGCTGGTAAACCCTGGTATTACAATGTCGGACGAAGTAATTGCCATACATGGCATTACCAATGAAAAAGTAGCCAACGAGCCTACTTTTAAGGAATTGGCTCATCGCGTTCATGAAATGATTAAGGACTCTGACCTTGGCGGATACAACTCCAACAAGTTTGACATCCCTATGTTGGCTGAGGAGTTTCTCCGTGCCGGGATTGATTTTGACCTCAGCAAGCGCAGAGCTGTTGACGTTCAAAACATCTTTCACAAAAAGGAGCAGCGCACTCTTTCTGCTGCTTATAAATTCTATTGTGAAAAGGATTTGGAGAATGCCCATTCTGCGGAAGCAGACACATTGGCTACCTATGAAATCTTAAAGGCACAACTGGACCGCTATGATGATCTGGAAAACGACATCGATAAACTGGCCGATTTCAGCAACCGATTTAGAGCTGTGGATTTTGCCGGCTTCATTATCCTTAATAAAGAGGATAAAGAGTGTTTTAGTTTTGGGAAGTATAAAAACCGAACTGTGGAAGAGGTTTTGGAAGAAAACCCCGGTTACTACGGCTGGATGCAAAATGCCGACTTTCCGCTATACACCAAAAAGGTTTTAACCGAAATTCGTCTTCGTAAGCTGCAATCCTGATTATGAAAATAATTTGTGTAGGCCGAAACTATGCCGATCATGCACGGGAGTTAAAAAATGAGGTCCCCCAAGAGCCCGTGATTTTTATTAAGCCTGAAACAGCTATTATTCCCAAACGCAATCCATTTTTTATCCCTGATTTTACCAGTGATGTGCATTATGAAGCGGAACTGGTAGTGCGGATTAATAAACTTGGGAAAAACATTCAAGCCAAATTTGCCCCCAAATATTACAACGAGGTTACAGTAGGTATTGATTTTACGGCAAGGGATGTTCAGAAAAATTTAAAAGAGAAGGGACTACCCTGGGAAAAGGCCAAAGCCTTCGATGGCTCGGCTGCTGTAGGGAAATTCACTAGTATTGCAGAGCTTCAATCTCCTGAAAACATAAATTTCAGGCTGGAGCTGAACGGTGAGCAACGCCAGGATGGGCATAGTAGCGACATGCTTTTTGGAGTTGATCAGCTCATCGAACATATTTCATCTTACTTCACACTTAAAATAGGTGACCTTATTTTTACAGGAACACCTGCCGGTGTGGGGAAAGTTGAAAAAGATGACCGCTTAGAGCTTTATTTGGAAGATAATAAGGTGCTGAGCTTAAACGTAAAATAATAGCGAACGCCACAAAATAATTAGGTACTGTGTAATTGCCCCTACTTTTTATCTTTGTGCGTATTGCGTAGATGTTAACAGAAATTTCAATTCTAATTAATATGAGGAAGTTTATACTCCTTTTTTGTGCCGTAGGTTTTTTATCCTTTAATGCACACTCCCAAGTCACACTTTATAAAGAAAACTTTGACACGGTTCCTCACAATGTGATAACTGGTCAGGTAGGAAATCCACCAACTCAGTGGAATGATACCAATAATGTGTTTCGATCTCCAGGTCAATCCTTTCATTTAAAGCCAGCTCGTCTTACTCCGGCACCTACTCAAACGCAAGTATGGTTTCAAACTCCGGCATTTAGCACAGTAGGCAATCCGTATGTATTTATGGAGTTTTCCCACATCTGTAAACTTTACTTCCTTAATAAAGCTACGATTGAAATTTCTACTGACGGAGGTAACACCTTTGTAAAAATACCTAAGGCCTATTATAAAGGCAGTAACATAGGTCAAAGTCAGTATGGTGGTACTGGTGGCCAGGAAGAGTTTAACGAAGCCTCGTATTTTGGGCAAGGTAATTTGTGGCAATTTCAAACTAATTCAACCCCAACCAATGCATGGTGGGCTACAGAACAGTTTGACCTAACCGGTGCAGCATCCAACGCCTCCGTACCCGGAAACTTTGTCGGTTATCCTGATGTTAGAATCAGGTTTAAAGCAGAATTAAATAATCAGTCGCCTACAGGTTTTTACGCAGGTTGGTGGATAGACGACATTAAAATCACTGCTTCTCCTTGTGAGCTTGACCCTCCTAAGTTCAACTTTAACTACACTACTTTCCCTTGTATTCAAAATAAACCAGAAAATGGTTTGGTAGGTAATTCAACAAACGCTTATCCTATTGGTGTTCGTGTTACAGATGTAGGAGGATATAATACCGGTGTAGATTCCGTATCATTATATTACAGTATTAATGGAGCAATGCCATTTACGCATAAAAAGGTACCGCTATTCCAAAATCCTGAATACAGAACCACTATTCCCGGGGTATTGGTAGGTGATACAGTACGCTGGTATGTGGTGGCACAGGATATTGGTTGTCCGATTCCTAACTTAAATAACAGTGCCCGAACACCTGATTTATTGTACTTTACACAGTCAAACCTTGATACTCAGAAATATCGTGGTTTTTATACCTTCTGGGTAGACTCTGCATTACCTGCAAAATGCGGTACCCCATATTGTGGGGCCTATCCATTTGTTCAACAGTCTTTCCCATACATTATTGATTTTGAAAGTTCACGCTGGGGAGCAGGAGGAACTACCAGAGGTGTGCCAACAGGCCAACCTCATTACTTTGAAAACAATCCGGCTAGTGGTACTGCAGGCTGGACTTTAAAATCGGGCCCAACACCTAGTTCACCATTTACCGGTCCCGCAGTTGACCATACCACCGGAAGTGCAGCAGGAAAGTATTTATTTCTGGAAGCTAATGGTATGACAGGAACTGCCTTTTTTATTACCCCTTGTATTAATCTGAAAAATGCTCCCAATTGTCTCTCAATGGAATTTTGGTACCATATGTATGGTAACAATATTGGGGATTTGAGAATTGAAATTGACACAGCAGATGGAAGTACCCCATTTGATTACCATAAGTTTTACCATGTGGTATCTGGTCAGCAGCAAACCAATCAATCAGATCCCTGGCGTAGGGCTGTAGTTGATTTAAGTCCCTTTCAGGGTGATATCATCAGAATAGCCTTCAGGGCAGGCGCTAATGGCGTAAATGGTGATATTGCCATTGATGATATCCGCTTGTTTCAGCCGGATACCATGGATGTTGAGATAATTTCTAATGATTTTCCAAAGAATGGTTTTTGTGATTACGTAAATGAGCCTGTAAAAATTAAGGTTCGTAATAATGCCTGTTTACTGCTCACCAAGATTCCGGTAGCCTATAACTACTTTAACGGAACCACTAACTCTGTTACCGTTTGGGATACCATTCGCACACCGCTTGGGCTTGGAGACACCACAACTTTCACCTTTTCTCAGCCGGTAACTTTTACAGGATTTGGCAACTACAGAGTTAAGACATGGGCAAACCTTTCAGGAGATCAAAAGAGATCAAATGATACTGCACAGGGGCAGCCAATAACTTATGTACAACCCATTACAAACTTCCCCTTTATTGAGGATTTTGAAAATGGATCATTCCTAACTCAAAACTTAGGTAACAGCTGGTTTGTGTTTACAAATGGTGTGGCACCAAACTTCCGTTGGCAAGTAGGTAAAGAACTTACCCAAACCAGGAATACAGGGCCTTCCAAAGGGTTTCATCATAAAGGGCAATACTTGTATTCCGCATCTAACGGAACCTCAGGAAATGCAACCACCTACATGAGAACCCAATGTATTGATCTTTCAACCTTTGCTCCGAATGATCCTGTTGTAGTTGAATTTTTCTACCATGGTTACGGAACCAACATCAGTAAATTGGAGGTGCAAGTCTCTAAGGCTACTGAAGATTTGAATACATGGACTACTATTGCAGGAGGTACAATTAATGCTGCCCAAATGCCCCAAAGTTTTGAGTTGGATGAATGGTCGTTTAAGCGTGTAAACCTTTCTGCTTACGCTGGTCAGGATATTAAACTTCGCTTTGCCGTATCAAGAACAGGTACCGGTGATAAAACGGACTTTGCCATTGACAAAATCAGAATTTACAAGCAACTGGTAAATGATGGTGGTGCACTATCTATTGACCGACCAGCTGCCCAGGCTACTCCTGCAAACGCTAAAGCAGGAAAAGCTACAATAATCAACTATGGTACAGCCACGCTAAATACATGTACGGTACACTATAAGATTACTCCACTGTGTGGTAACCCTCCGGCTCCGGCAGTTACCTATTCAGAGTACTTTACAGGATTGAACATTGCATCTGGAAACAGTGCTCAGGTTACGATGAACAGTGCTCCCGCCACTTTCCCTCCGGGAGAGGTTAGAGTAAGTGTTTGGACTTCTAACATTAATGGCACTAACTCTACCACTGGTGATAGCTACAGGTTTAATGATACAATCTCAAGACGCATAATTGGTATTGAAAGCTATGACATACCATTTGCCAACAACTTTGATGACTGTAATTTTGAACAGTACGGTACTTACCCTGATAAGAGTGCAAGTAACCCTACTGCCCCATACTTATTACAGTGGGAACTTGGTACACCTGCTGTAACCAATAATCCCTCAAATATTAAAACACCAAGGTCATCCCCTAATGCATGGGTAACTAACCTTGATGGTAACTTCCTTGTTGGCACAAGAGAAGCACTAAAAATGCCTGTGTTTAAGAAGTTTGACACTGTATTTAAGGCAGAACTTAGATTCTGGCAAAATATCGACTTCGGCCAGTCTGTTGGTGCGAGTAGCTTTGATGTAGCTGGAACTATTCTTTATCGTTATCAAGGAAACTTTGCAGTATTGGGTGGTCAGTTTCAGTCTCCAAACATTGGTATTAACTGGCACGGATCATGTATCGGAACACCTGCCACCAGCCTGTTTGGCGGAGGCCCTGCATTTGTTGCTTCAACAACACCCAAACCTGCTTGTATAAGCAATACTGGTGGAGCATGGCAAAATGGTTGGATTTACACTATGTTCCCATTAGATGAGTTTAATGGTGATCCTGTTTCTCAGTTGGAAATGGTGTTTGAATTTGCATCATCTACCACCATGCAGCAGTCAAGTGCCAGAGGTGGTTGGGGTATTGATGACTTTGCAGTTTATATTCCGCCACAAAACAGTGCGCACCCACATGATGTTTATACAGTTAGCCCGTTACCTTTCCCCGGCATTCCTCAAGATTTGGAAATTATTGTAGAAAATACGGGAGGAAAAGTTTTGGATAGCTTGTATGTTGACATTTACATAGATGGACTTCCAAATCAAGGAGGTACAAAGCTGAATCCCAGTCCTTTTAAGTTTGCCAATCCACTTTCAAGACCTTGGTTTAGGGGTGATTATAGAAAGTTTTCAATACCAATGCAATGGCCGGCTAATCTCGTGACCTCAGGTCAGCATGACATTTGTGTTGTTACGTCAAGGCCAAATCGTAAAAAGGATAATTTGATGGCTGATGATACACTTTGTAAAACAATCTCAGTGATCAAAGAAGTAGATATTACCTCTATTGGAGACTTTGAATATTGTGATGATTTTGAGAATCCAACGGACTATAAGTGGATTACCAAGAATGCTAATGACTACAGTAGCAAAACTTCATGGGAAGAAGGAACTCCAGTGCAATTCCCTGGTGCGCATGGAGGAACTGGTGCATGGATGACAGGATTGAACAAAAACTATATTGATGGTGATGCTTCAGCATTATTTACACCCGTATTCCTTGTAGATTCAGGTCAGGTATATGAAATAAACTTCTGGCATCAGATGAAATCAGAGAAGTATCATGATGGTGGGAACGTTGAGTACTCGTTAGATGGTGGAGTTACATTTTACCCTGTTGGATGGTCTTTAGCTGGTAAGCCACTTTGGTACAACACCCCATTTGTTACGGCTCTAAACCAGATTCGTAGTGGTTGGACTGATACAACCAATGGTTGGGTTGAAGCATACCAGAGAATATCATTTGATAGAGATACGAGAGTTATCTTACGCTTTAGATTCGGTGCCGACTTTGACCTAAATGACGCTGGTTGGGCAATTGATGATTTCTGTATTAGAAAAGATACAACAAGTGACGGACCTGACTTTGGACCTATTGGAATGAGTGAGCCCGAATTACCAAGTGAAGTAATTGTGGGTTATCTATCTCCAAACCCTGCTCGCGAAAACACCACTTTAGGTATTTTCCTTCCTGAGCCCAAAATGATGAACGTGAAAGTGTTCAACGTGGTTGGTCAGTTAGTTACATCTTCTGCTAAGAAGTATCAGGAAGGTGTAGGTCAAATTGAATTTGACACTAACAGCTGGAAGAGCGGAATATATTTTATCACTGTAGAATATGATGGAAATGCGGTAACACGTAAATTGATTATTTCGCATTAGAATTAATTAAGCTCATAAATCAAAGCCCGTCAAATTGTTAGTTTGACGGGCTTTTTTTATGTCAATTTTTCAGCACAGGTGGTAGATACAACGTCAATATGGCGGCTATATACTACATACATTAAGTTGGACTTAGAATTGACGGCCATAGTTCAAAAACAAAAAACATGGACTTTAATAAATTCACTATAAAAACTCAGGAGGCCATTCAACGTGGGCAACAAATTGCCATGGAGCATGGCCAGCAAACGGTTGAAAATGCCCACCTGATGAAGGCTGTTTTTGATGTGGATGAAAACATCCTACCCTTCATCTTAAAAAAGCTGGGGGTAAATGTTTCCATATTTGAGCAGGCACTTGATCGCGAAATTCTCTCCTACCCAAAAGTAGAAGGAGGCAACATGAACTTTTCGCGCTACTCAGCCGAAACGCTTAACCGAGCGGTTACCATGCTTAAGGAATGGGGAGACGACTACGTATCTCTGGAGCACCTTATTATGGCTCTTTTCAAAAGCGGAGACAGCATAAGCCGGATGATGAAAGACAATGGGGTTACAGAAAAAAATCTTAAAGCTGCCATTGAGGAATTACGAAAAGGAAAAAAGGCAACAACTGCTAGTGCAGAGGACTCTTATGACTCATTAAATAAATATGCCCGTAACCTAAACCAACTGGCGGAAGATGGAAAGCTGGATCCGGTAATTGGTAGAGATGAAGAAATAAGACGTGTACTGCAAATCCTTTCCCGAAGAACTAAGAACAATCCAATACTTATTGGAGAACCCGGAGTTGGTAAAACGGCTATTGCCGAAGGGATGGCGCATCGAATCATAAAAGGAGACATACCCGAAAACCTGAAAGACAAACAAATTTTTGGTTTGGACATGGGCGCTTTGGTGGCCGGTGCCAAATACAAAGGTGAGTTTGAAGAGA
Organism: uncultured Owenweeksia sp.; assembly: GCA_963975525.1. GTDB lineage: Bacteria > Bacteroidota > Bacteroidia > Flavobacteriales > Schleiferiaceae > Owenweeksia. The sequence goes on from CAXBJE010000036.1 coordinate 8,793, forward strand.
GGCTTAAAGCGGTTGTTAAGGAGGTTACAGAGTCAGATGGGCGGATTATACTTTTTATTGATGAAATCCACACATTGGTAGGTGCTGGTGGCGGTGAAGGTGCAATGGATGCTGCCAACATATTAAAACCTGCATTGGCCAGAGGGGATTTGCGTGCTGTTGGCGCCACTACCCTTGCAGAATATCAAAAGTATTTTGAAAAGGACAAGGCCCTGGAAAGACGATTCCAAAAGGTGATGGTAAATGAACCGGATACCGATTCCGCCATCTCCATACTCAGAGGCATTAAGGAAAAATATGAATCTCACCATAAGGTGAGGATTAAGGATGAAGCCATTTTAGCTTCGGTAGAACTTTCGCAGAGATACATAACAGATAGGTTTTTGCCAGACAAAGCCATCGACCTTATTGATGAGGCCGCTTCTAAGCTTAGGATGGAGATGAACTCAAAACCTGAGGAAATTGATGTGCTTGATCGAAAAATCATGCAATTGGAAATTGAACAAGCCGCAATAAAGCGCGAAGGTGATAAGCACAAAATGCAGGATTTACAACGTGAGTTGGCCGAGCTTAATGAAGAACGCAACGGGCTTAATGCCAAGTGGGAAGAAGAAAAAGGTGTGGTTGAAGGCATCCAAAAAGCTAAAGAAGATTTGGAGCAATTAAAACTTGAAGCTGAGCAGGCCGAGCGCAGCGGAGACTATGGAAAAGTAGCCGAGATCCGCTATGGAAAGGTAAAGGAAGCGGAAGAGCGTCTGGCCAAATTTGAAGAACAAATACAATCACTGCAAAACTCATCTCCCTTAATAAAGGAGGAAGTAGATAGCGAAGATGTAGCAGATGTGGTTAGCCGCTGGACGGGCATCCCAGTTTCCAAAATGTTGGAGAGCGAACGCGAAAAACTGTTACGCCTTGAAGAAGAATTACACAAGCGCGTAGTTGGTCAAAAGGAAGCCATAATGGCGGTATCTGATGCTGTGCGAAGAAGCAGAGCCGGTTTACAAGATGAAAACCGCCCCATAGGTTCCTTTATCTTTTTTGGAACCACTGGAGTGGGTAAAACGGAAGTGGCTAAGGCTTTAGCAGAATACCTGTTTAATGATGAGCATGCCCTTACACGGATTGATATGAGCGAATATCAGGAGCGCCATGCAGTAAGCCGATTGATTGGTGCGCCTCCGGGGTATGTAGGTTATGATGAAGGTGGACAACTTACCGAAGCCGTACGAAGAAAACCTTATTCTGTGGTGCTTTTAGATGAAATAGAAAAGGCACACCCAGATGTGTTTAACATATTACTGCAAGTGCTTGACGAAGGCCGTTTAACGGATAACAAAGGTCGTGTAGCCAACTTCAGAAATACAATTATCATTATGACTTCTAACCTGGGAAGCCACTTGATACAAGAGAAGTTTGAAAAGATAAATGAGCGAAATAAAGAACAAGTTTATGAGGATACACGCGATGAAATTGTGAGTATGCTTAAGCAAACCATCCGCCCGGAGTTTATTAACCGGATTGATGAGTTGATCATGTTTTTGCCTTTGGAGAAATCAGACATCCGGAACATTGTTAAGCTGCAGTTTAATTGGGTTAAGCGTTTGCTTAAAAAGCAACATGTTGCGATTGATATTACCGAAAAAGCCATAGACTATTTAGCTGATGTGGGTTATGACCCACAGTTTGGCGCACGCCCGGTAAAAAGGCTCATTCAAAAGCGAATAATGAATGAGCTCTCCAAAAGCATACTTGGCAACAAGATTGACAAAGAGAGTTTGATACTGGTGGATACAGAAGGTAGTAGTTTGGTTTTTAGAAATGAACCTGCTGAGCTACCCACATTTGAGAATTAATAAAAAGCGCCTCCGGGCGCTTTCTTTATTTACCCCTTTAATAAGAAAGCCTTTGCCGATTTAGCTTTCTCATTTCGAGGATTGATTCTTAAAACCTCCGTAATGGCTTTATGGGCGTTGGGCTTGTCATCCACCAAAATATAGTAGCTGGCCATATTCAACCAACCCTTCTCATAGTCCGGATCTTCGGCCAATGATTTCTCCAAATACAATTGGGCCAATTGTAACTTACCCTGTTGCATGTACACAAAACCAAGATTGTTCAATGCCTCTTTATGATTAGGCAGTTCTTTAAGTAGCTGCTTGAATGCCGCTATCCCCTCTTCCACTTTCCCTGCCGCCACTAAAGCCGTAGCATATTTATTCATAAAATCGGGGATGTAGGGCGCCAACTCTGAAGCCTTTTTGTAAAAATTAAGCGACCGACTATTACCCAGGTTTGAGTACGCCTCCCCTATTCTATAGGCGGTCCAGGCATCAGCATTATCATAAGTGGTTTTGTTTAATGATTGCAGAAATGAAGCCTCGCCAACCCTTTGTACCAAAGCTGAAATAGCCCCATAATCCTGGCGGAGGAAATAATAATGAACCCAAAGGTTTTTGTTCTGTGTCTCAGTTCCCAACTTTTTCAGGAAGTATGCCGCGCTGTCCAGCATATAGGGTTTATTGTCAAATCGCTCAAACTGCAGGAGGTAAGCCACGGCTTTGCTTCGTGAGGTGGGTTTGGAATTGTTAACCGCCACCAAACCTAAAAACTCCTTTAATCCCGTAGTATCTTTCATCTTACCGGGCACCTTTATTTTATGATCATGCACGGTAACATGGGGAATATCAATGGATGATGAATTAGCCATATGGCATTCCACACAATTGTAATTTTTAGCTTTTAGCTTGGATTCCACCTCAGTGCATTCATGCTTTGGTGCCCCGGAGTGGCAATTGAAGCAGGTTTTATTAAACTGGGCACTACCTGTAACTTTTACCGAAATATGCGGGTTGTGGCAAGAAACGCAATTGAAATTTTCCTTGCTGTTTATGTAGCACTTACTCTGCTTAAATCGATCTACATGAGAGGCCATGATAAACTCATCATCCGAATTGGAATAGCGCGGCAGATAAATATCCATTACAGTATTCAGCTTCATCCCCGGTTTAAAATCCAAAAAGCTTTTGCCCTCGGCCACCACTGAGTTACCCTGTAAATGGCAGCGTTGACAGGCCTCAAACTGCAAGTCAACCGGCAACTTTTTAAGATTTACAATGGAGTAATCGATGTGCTTAGAGGTATCTACAACTTCTCCCGCCATCATTCGCTTTACGTGCAACTCCCCTGGTCCATGGCATCTTTCGCAGTTAATGGCACTCGGCACCTTGGTGTACTTATTTATGGAGCCGGGTACAAAACCCGTGGGCATTGCATTGTGGCAACTGGTACATTCCAAACCTATTTTCCGGTCAAACCGTGAGTTGGCACCGTTTTCATAGCCGGGTGGCAAATCTAGTTTACCCTTTTGGGCATACCATGTAAATGGCGCCTGAAACAAATAATTATGGTATTCATAAATATGAGAATTGGTGTGTTGACCACTGCCCACCACATAGTCTATGGTAACTTTCTTCTGATAAACCGTATCCTTTCCGCGTAAGCGAAACTCATTTACATGAAGACTGTCATTATCCCAAAAAGGATGGTAATTAAGATTGTGATAAGAATCAAACAGAATACTGTGGCCTGATATATTGGCAACACTCTTTCCTGTATCTGCCACCCCAAAGGATGAACCCATTCCTGTCTCTACAAAGGTTTGGTAAATAGAGAAATGGCATTGTTTGCAGGTTTCTATCCCTTCATATTTTACGGTATCATTATGGTTGAGATAAACCAAATCCGTTTCGTCCCCAGCAATTTCAGGGACATCCCGGGTGCATCTAGCTACAGAAAACACCAGCCCTGCCAGCGTAATAATCAGCCCCCATTTCCAGATGCCTTTGATTTTCATGAATTATTAAATAGTTGCAGAAAGTGCTGGTCTTTAAATTTCGAGCCACTTTTAATCCACCTTTTTTGGGTACCACTAATGGTAAATCCCGCTTTTTCAAACAGCCTTAAACTAACCGTATTATCGGATAAGATGTTGCAATACAGCTGCTGCAAATTCAGGTGAGAGAAGCAATATTCACAAACCAATTGCAGGGTTTCCTTTGAGTAACCATTATTCCTGTCACTCTTATCGGCAATTAAAATTCCCAAACCCGCTCTTTGATGAAAAGGGTCAAAATCAAAAATATCAATGGTGCCAACCGTTTTACCTGTAGTAAGCTCCTCAATCATTAACCTCAGCTGGCCGGCCTTGTAAATATCCAAATGAGCATTGCTCACATATTTACTGATAATCTCCCTGCTAAAGGGTGCCAGAGTACCACTTACCTCCCAGTTATCCGTATTGTTTTCCCAATCCAATATCAGGTCTACATCGGTGGGTTCTATGGCTCTAAGCCTTATTTTTTCACCTTTTAGCAGTTTCATGTTTTTTGTAAAAATTTTGCATGCCCTTCTAACTCAATGTCAAAAACTCCATTAATTAAACCTCACCAGGCTTCAAAAAGCTGAACAATTGAGTAATAACAAAAGTGCATATCAATTTTTTGATTGTCCTTTTTTCCTGATAAAAAAGAACGAAAAAATCAA
>CAXBJE010000037.1:0-13300 GCA_963975525.1 uncultured Owenweeksia sp.
TTGAAATCCTTAAATGAAGTGATGGAAGACAGGTCATACCCCGCAGCTGTAAGTGCTGTTATGGCCGCCTCCATATCCACCCACTTGGGTGAGATTACTCCAAAAGTGCTAAAGAGGGAAGGTAAAAAGTAACAAAGCAATAAGGCCGGGATAATTTTATAAAACTTCTTAAAAACAGGTAATTCTGTGGTTTTAAAAATTAGTAATAACAGGCCGATTAAAATGCCAAATACCACGGCATCATTGGTGATTAAGGGAATGTCCGATACTACTTCTTCCATGCGATTTTTAGCTGATTTCCGCCAAAAATAGGGTTTTAACTATTGCCTTCTCCCTTGTTGTCTTTTTTGGGAGTAGGAACACTTTTCTTCTTAAATGATTTCTTTCGGGCTTTCTTCTTTGGAGGATTTTCAAGTTTTACCCCTGCCGGGATAAATTGCTCGCGTTCCACGGTACTACTGATGTTAAGTCCCAATGCGATAATGTATCGACCCTTTTTGATATCTGAAATCACACCAGTCATACCTGTGTCCAGAATCTTCACACAATCGCCAATTTTAACCTCGTGTTTTTTTAGCTCGTTAATCTGCTTGTCCCTTTTGCTCTGTGCCTTGCTAATAGTTTTTACCTCTTCTTTTTCCACTTCGCTGCTGCGCTGTGTAAGTATTCCAATAAACCGGGCCACAACCTCCTTTTTGTCCTTTTTACCTTTTTGCTCCATCCAGCTATCCACAAGCTTTTGGAAGCGTTGCCCCCAATATATATGGCGGTCATTCTCCTCGTTGGCACGAGATTGCTTGTTTAACTTTTCCTCCAAACGTGCAACAGTTGCGGCACGTTCAGCTTCCAGTTTTCTTAGTTTGCCAAGCTCTGAGTTTAGCTGATTTTTCTTTTTTTCAAGATGCAGTTTATCGTCCTGAAGTTGTACCAGGAGTTTATCTACCTGCAGTGTTTCGGCAGCCGTTTTATCACGAGCCTCCTTAATAATATGTGGTGCAATTCCGCTTTTGCCCGCAACCTCAAATGTGTAGGAGCTTCCGGGGTTTCCCACCTCCAGTTTATACTCTGGCGAAAGATTTTTTTTGTCAAACAACATCGCACCATTCTGAACTCCTTCCAACCTTGCTGCTAAAGCCTTTATGGCATTATAGTGTGTAGTAAAAATTCCAAATACCCCAAAGCTATTTAGCTTTTCAAGAAACACCTGGGCTAAGGCACTGCCAAGCTCAGGGTCTGAGCCGGAGCCAAACTCATCTATCAATAAAAGGGTATCATCATCAGCTTCGCTTAAAAAGTGCCTCATTTTTTGAAGCTTGCTGCTATAGGTTGATAGTTCATTTTCTATAGATTGGCTATCGCCAATGTCAACAAACACTTTAGAGAAAATGCACATCTCACTAAAAGGATCAACAGGTATGGGAATACCACATTGTAGCATGAGAGACAATATGCCCATGGTTTTAAGCGCTATAGATTTGCCTCCTGCATTTGGTCCACTTATTACAAGCACCCGGTTTTGCTGATCAAGATTTATGTTAAGAGGAATGGTGAATTTACCCTTGTGGCGGTTCACAATTTTTAATACCGGATTGTAGGCATCTCTTAACTTTATTTCCTTTTTGTTGTAATGGATAACTGGAACACAACACTCTTCACGCTTGGCAAAAGCTGCCTTAGCCCTAATAAAATCAACGCGAATCAGTTTCTTTTCAACGGTTTGTAAATGGCCCGTATGTGGGTGTAATTCAGCGCTTAGCTCTCTAAGTATTCTTCGGATTTCCTGTTTTTCATCATCCAGCAAATTGGCAATCTCATTATTGATTTCCACTGTTTCTCCAGGCTCAATATAAACGATGGAGTTTTTGCTGCTACTGCCATGAAAGATACCTTGAACCTGCCCCTTGTAAGCCGATTGTATTGCCAGCACCCTTCTATTCTCGGATATGGTTTCGTCAAATTCTGCCAATAAACCTCTGTCGCGGTATTTTTTCACTGCGCGCGCAAATATTCTATCAGCCGAGGCTCGGCTCTTTATTAGGCGAGAGCGTATGTAACTGAGTTCTTTTGATGCTGAAGATTTTACCTGAGCGCGCTCATCAATCTTAAGGTTAATCGTATTTACAATCCATGGATTGGGTTCCTCTTCAGATAATTCATCGTAAAGCCTTGGAAGTTTGACTTTATGCTTTTTTAAGAAACTAAATAAGCCATCATAAACCAACAGGGAAGATCGAATCTCATCAAAAGATTTTTCCTCCAATGCCACCCCCCTTGTTTTTAACCGATGTGCATGTTCCCAAATTGGCAAAAACTGAATGGTTGGAAATGTTTCGTTGGCCAAAAAAAGTGCAAGAATCTCATCAGTACATTTTAGCTCCTGTTCTATAGCTTGAGGTATGTGGTGCGGTTGCAAGTCTTGAACAAGGGTTTTAGCCCCTGCAGAAAAGCAATTTTGCGAAATCTCCTTTTTAATAAAATTAAAATCGAGAGAGTCAAAAATAGAATTAGGGTAAAGCTGTACCATAGGGGCACAAAAGTAATATCTGTATTAAAGCAATGAGTTGGTCAGGATAAATCATGGAAATTGTCCCAAAATGGAACAACTATTCCCCTTTTGTTGTTAGTTGTGTGGAATATGAGCCAATGTAAAATGTTGAAAAAAAGACAGTTAAAGGAGATGGCACTGTAATTCCAAATAGCGCTCAAGCTTAATTTAAATGCAAATTATTATGAGAAAACTATTTTACCTAAGCTTGGTGGTAGGACTTGGATTAGCATCATGTAGTAAAGATACTGGTGTTAATGCAAAGGACCCATCCAAGAGCGCTGCTACAAGTATGCAAGATGTTGAAATTCCTGCGGGTTTTGATTGGAGAACTGACCACATGGTAACAATTACCATGGAGGCCGCTCCTGTTTATTACTCTCAACCCGAACAAGTAAAAGTGAAGAACGCTGCTGGAAAACTTTTGGCAACTTTTACAGCTAAGATGACTGAAACTACCAGTGTGAGCTTTGAACTGGCCAAGTCTGTAAAAACAGTTACAGTTGAGTGTGGATCTATTGTTAGAGAAGTAAATGTAGCCGGAGGCTCAGGAGTTTTCAGTTACATAGACGAGGCAGACGAGACTACAAATGACTCTGAAGTTCCACAGTTTGACGAAAAAGAGCTTGAAAGCTTTAACGAGCCTTTGGACTAATTCTCAACAACTAAAAAAGATTTACAGATGAAAAGATTAATTATATTTTGTGCAATCGCCCTGGGTGGCGGATTTAGCCTAAATGCAACAAACATTAACCCTGTTACCGAAAATTTTAATCACGGTAACGAGTGTATTTCACGTGCCAACTGTTGGAAATTTTGGTGTGTAGACGTAAAGAGCTACAGCAGCTATCTGATTAATTCCGGAAACGAAAAGCCGGGAGCTGTTACCTCTAAACTTTGTGGTATTCAGTGGTGCGGAAGAGCCTATTATTCTACTGCTAAACTTTATTCTCCATGGACCAACTTTAATGGTACTGGAAAAGTAACCTTTAAGCACAAGCTTAGCGACAACAATGGCCGCTATAATAAGCTTCGTGCTTATTTGATTGATGATCAAGGTAACGTGGTACAAAAGATTTTCGATTATGTGTATAACCACAACTATAATAGCCCTAATGGCAACCCTACTAATGTAAAAACAGCTTCTATTGATGTAACCTGGAGTGGTGTTTACCGCATTAAGTGGTATTGGTTAGGTTACGGTGGCTGTAGTAGAGGTATTGTTGATGATGTTGTAATTGATGGCGACTATTCCTCTAACCCTTGCAGATGGTGTAAACCTATAGTACCTGTTTGTACTGATACAGATGGTGATGGATGCTGTGATGATGTGGATGATTTCCCAAATGATCCTACAAAGTGTAATGGTATTTACATTCCAAACATTGATGATTACAACACCGTTGCTTATGAAGACTTATGGCCTGCCGCTGGTGATTATGACTTTAATGATAAAGTAATTGATCGCTATAGCATCTATGGACTTAATGCTCAAAACCAGGTTGTTGATATTGAACACAAGTTTGTATTAAAAGCAGCAGGTGCAGGTTTCCACAATGGTTTTGGTATAAGATTAAACAACGTGCCTAAAGCTGCAGTAGCAAGTGTTACCGGATTTGTGCCAGCCACTAATCCTGCCAACGCTTTTGCCACACTTGAATCTAATGGCTGTGAAGCCGGACAAACAGATGCAGTGATTATTGTTTGGGAAGATTGGAAGGATGTGAGAACAGTTACTAAAAATGGTGTTTTCTTCAACACTACCCCAGTAACAGGTGGAGAGGGATATGGAGATACAGTAACAATAAAGATTGTATTTGCCACTCCTCAAAATACTACAGATATGGATTTTGACCCATTCCTAATTAGAAATGGTGCTCGTGATAGCGAAATCCACCTTCCGTGGAAGGGTCCGACTGATCTGGCTGACCTAACAAAGTTTAATACGAAGCAAGATGCATCCGCACTTAATGCTTTTGGTAATAATTATGTAGACATCAACAATAAGCCTTGGGCTATTTATACACCAAACGGAGTGTTTGAATATCCAATTGAAAAAACAGATATCGTGACTGCTCACCTTAAGTTTGCCCTATGGTCAAGCAGTAATGGTGTTCTTTTCCCGGATTGGTATGAAGACCAGCCTGGTTACCGCGATGCCACAAAACTTTACTAGAAATAGTAATCCCAAATTTTAACCTTCAAAGGCCTTCGATTTTTCGGAGGCCTTTTTTGTTTGGGTATGCTTGGTTTAATGAGTTAAAAGAAAATGAAAAGCCCTTAAAGAGTTACTCCTTAAGGGCTTTGGAATATTTATTCGCTAGTTTAGAACCAGCTTTCCACATCTGCCAGTTGCAACGCATCTATATCCAACTTGTTCTTTTTGCGGTAACCATTTAATTGCTGATGCACTTGTGTTGGCTTGGCTTTAAGCAACGCGTCAACCGTGCCAAAAGCACCCATTACATGTTCGCTCCAGCTTGCCGGAACTCCAATTTTTTCAAAATCTTCCTTCTTGGGCAGCTGGGCCTTTTTCTCCGGACGCATCTGAGGGAAGAACAATACTTCTTGTATAGACGTTTGCCCGGTAAGTAGCATGGTTAGCCTGTCAATCCCAATACCCATTCCACTGGTTGGTGGCATGCCGTATTCAAGTGCACGTAGGAAGTCCTGATCGATAAACATGGCTTCGTCATCACCTTTTTCGCTAAGGGTTAACTGAGCCTCAAATCGTTCGCGCTGATCAATAGGGTCATTAAGCTCGGAGTAAGCGTTGGCAATCTCTTTTCCGTTTATCATCAATTCAAACCGTTCGGTAAGATTTGGATTATCGCGGTGCTTTTTACAAAGTGGAGACATCTCAACCGGGTAATCCGTAATGAAAGTGGGCTCTATATAGTGTGGCTCACACTTTTCACCAAATATCTCGTCAATCAGCTTACCCTTGCCCATGCTTGGGTCAGTTGGGATATTGAGCTTTTTACAAACCTCATGAATTTCCTCCTCGCTCATATCACCTACCTCAAAACCAGTATGCTCTTTTATGGAGTCAAGCATACTTATCCTTTTGAAAGGTGCCTTTAAGCTGATTTCCTTATCCCCGACTTTTACTGTTGTGGTTCCATTTACAGCCATAGCAGTATGCTCAATCATCTGCTCGGTAAAGTCCATCATCCAGAAGTAGTCTTTGTAGGCTACATAAATCTCCATTACGGTAAACTCAGGATTGTGGGTACGGTCCATTCCTTCATTTCGGAAATCCTTGGCAAACTCATATACCCCATCAAAACCACCAATAATAAGGCGCTTTAGGTAAAGCTCATTGGCAATGCGCAGGTAAAGTGGCATGTCCAAAGCATTGTGGTGTGTAATAAACGGACGGGCCGCTGCTCCACCTGGTATGGGTTGTAGGATGGGTGTTTCTACCTCAAAATAGTCTCGCTCATTAAAAAACTGGCGCATAGCATTCATCAGCTTAGTGCGCTTAATAAAAGTTTCCTTTACATTTTTATTTACCACCAAATCAACGTAACGCATACGGTAGCGCTGTTCAGGGTCACTAAATTTGTCGTGCTCCACACCGTCTGCATCTACCTTTACCATTGGTAGTGGGCGAAGGGCTTTACTCAACACCTTAAAGTCTTCCACTTTTACCGTTACCTCTCCAACCTGAGTTTTAAATACTTCTCCATGTATGCCGATAAAGTCACCTAAATCGAGCATCTTCTTAAATACATCGTTGTACTTGGATTTATCTTCATCAGGGCAAATTTCATCACGGTTAAAGTAAACCTGAATACGACCCTTACTGTCTTGAATTTCTCCAAAAGAGGCTTTTCCCTGTACCTTTTTTCGCATTAGCCTACCGGCAATTACAACCTTTTGGCCTTCCTCAAAATCTTGCTTGATGGTTGCTGAGTAATTGTCTACTGGAAACAATGCTGCCGGAAATGGCTCAATGCCTGCCTGGCGCAATTCTGTAAGTGCTTCTCTTCGTTGAATTTCCTGATCGGATAGATGCTGGCTCATACGGGGCTAAAAATTTTTGCAAATGTAGGCATCGCAGAAATTTCAACCGCGTATTACTTGTGTGCAGATTAAAGTTAAGTGAGCGACTGCCTATAGACTCTTTATAATGGTAAAAACCAGCAAGAGGATGATTACGACTAACAGGGCAAGCGTGAGAATGCTAATGGCGCGAAGGGTTTCCAAAATCTCTTCGGAACCTTCCTTTTCCGACCCCAAGAAGTACTGGGCAATTTTTGCCTTTTTGGGGTGGATTTTTTTCAGTTTGCGCTCAGGCATTTTTTTATTTCGGATAGATTTGAAGACTTAAATCCCGGAGCGAAGTTTACCAAGTTCTACTCATAAACCTTAATAATTCTTCTTACTCCGAGATTCCATTATTAACCACTCACATAGTTGAATGCCGTAAAAAAAGAGAGAAATTAGGAAACCTCAGAAGAATGACGCTTACAGATTCTGTCAAAGGGCTGCGGATTACTGTAAATCAAGCAATAACAGAAAACGGGGTGAAACGGATTATCATTGACTAAATGATTGAGTTTTTTTCTGATGCGATAACGGGCCACCTGAACTGCATTAGGGGTGGTTCCACGCAGTTCTGCAATTTGTTTGTCATCCATGTTAAGACGTTGCATGGCGCAAACCTCCATTTCGGCCTTGGTAAGATTTTCAGTAGCCAACTCTGACAGCTTTTGGTAAAATTCGTTGTTGACTTTATCTAAGTGCTGTTGCAATAACAACTGTACTTTGTTTTCAGCAACATTTCTGGTAATAAGCCCGGTGAGACTTTGCATTTCCTCAAGCTGCTCTTCCTTTTTTAAAGCGCTTATTTTTTTTAGTTTTTGTTGTACCTCCTTATTAAGGTTCCTCATAAGTAGCAGTTGGCTTGAGAGTTCCCCGAGGTCGCGGCCCTGACTCTTTAACTGGAGACTTAACTTTTCCTTTTTCAGCTCAGTATTTTGAAGCGCTATTTCCGCTAATTTCTTTTCATCCTCTGCTTTTTGCTTATGCCTGGAAGTAAAAGATAGTTTAAGCCCAACAAGTAATGCGATAATCACCAAGGCACCAATCATCAAAATATACATCAGGGTTTTCTGCTTAAACTCATAGTTTAATTCCCTTTGCCGGGCTTCCAGGTTATTGGTGCTTATTTTTAGCTGAAGATCAATTAGCATCTCTAAAAACAGCGTAACGTTATCTGTACGTGTGTCAGCAATGGAATCTCTATACCTCTCCTTTGCTTTAATGATGTTATAGAATGCCGATACATTTTGGCGTTTCAGATTGAGTTCTGCTTCAATAGTAAACAGTTCATCTTTAAGGCTGCGGGCGCGGCTAAAATCCAGTTGCTCCAAAGTCTTTTTAGCATATACCAATAAGGTGTCAATTGCAACAAGTTTGTTTTGTTTCAATAGCACATGCATCATACCAATGCTTGAGGTTACTTTTCTTTTTTCAAAATCTATTGGCCTCATCCCCTCAGTGGAATGCCTGGCAAGCCTATGGTTTTTGAGGTAAAGAGAGTATGCCTTTTCATAATTATGTTGGAGAAGGGCCACCTCGGCAAGATTGCTGTTAAGGCTAAATACAAATTCATTAAAAGGATGGTTACCCTCCTCAAATTCTTTTTGAGCCTTTAAAAAATAGTATTCTGCACTGTCCAGTTGGCGGGCGTTAAGGTAAACCAGTCCAATATTGTTGAGGCTGCCCGCTGCACCAAGGGATATGTTATTTTCGACATTAAACTTGCGAACTTTTCTATATAGTAGGATGGTTTGTGGCAATAGCTCTTTATCCTGGTATTGAAACGAGGCCTTGTAATTCCACAGACCCGCCAGGTAATAAGAATGCTCAAACCCTTTTTGCTCATAAAGAGATATAGCCTTGTTTATATATTGATAGGCCAGATCCCTTGATCCAAGATTGTTTAACACCTTGGATACTGTACTATATGCATCAATGGATTGCTCGTCATTAATCATTCCACTGCTGGAAAGACTAAGAAGTTGAGCAGAAATCAAAAGTGCTGAATCCAGCTTTTCATCATTCAACAGAGCAAATAACCTATCCTTTGGTTGGGCGTAGTCTGGTTCAAGGAGTTTGTTTGCATCAAAAGTTTGGGCTACCATACAATGAGCTGCTAGCAGCAGTAGCATGATGCGGTGCAAAATGGTGGAAGATGAACAGCTAATATTCATCATGTAGTTGTATAAGAGTAATGTTGTTGAGCGTTGGTCAAAATTAAGGTTTCCAGAAATTGTATTTTGGAGGTAAGAGTAATTATCAAGTGGATTTTAGTCCGGTTATGTACTAAAGGGTAAGTGTTTGGGTTAAGTAATTTCTTACTATTGTTTCAACCATTTACCATTTTATGAATCCCAAACTCCTGGCACTTTCATTTTTGATTTGCGTATTTCAATTTGCTTGTACAGGGCAGAAATATAGCATAGGCTTAAACACCTCCTTCCAAGGGTTTAGCAATGATTTCTATTTGAACTACAAAGCCAAGGAAGACCCTGATCTACTGGTGACTTATGGTGATGGCTCGGAAAGAAATGTGGTGGAGCAATATGAGTTTTCGCCACTTTGGAGTGTAATTCCAACTTTTACATATACCGTAAGAAATCCACGTAGGAAAGGAATGAAATTAGAATATTCTATTGGTTTAGGGTATGCCCAAACTAAGTTTGTCATAAGTAGTCCTATGACGGTTGCTTATACCCCTGAGGGAGGAGTTGTTACTAGTGGAGACGCAAGAAGGTATGATTATTCATTTGGATATATGAGCGTACCGCTACAAGCTGCAAAGGTCTTTTCTAACCCAAGGAAGCCGTTTTTTGGCTCCTTGGGTATAGAGGTGGTTAACTTCATTTTGCTTTCAAAATCAGCCACGGAACAGATATATGGTCAAACCAAGATAGAAGAGGTGAGCACAAGTAGGTTAGTCTCAGCCAGGGACTACATGGTTTTTTTAGGTTTTAGCCCGCAAGCCGGAGTGGAGTTTGGCCGGGACAAGGACTTTAGGATTTCACTAATAGGAAAATTTGGCTTAATACCATTCAATATTCAAAAAAAGGAGGAGTCGGCCTTTGATGAAAACAAACCCTATAACGGGCTTAAGGTTGAGGCCTACGAAGAAGCCAATTCTCTCAATTTCTATTATGGTTTGAGCTTAAGTTTTAGCTATCAGTTCGATTGAGAAAAATTTTCGTCATGAAAAATAAACCATCACCCCCACCAGCAATAACCCACTGAAATAACCTGAAATAAGTTCGCGACCATCATGGGCTTTTAGGTACAATCTGGCGGAAGCCAAAAAGCCCGCAAGAAAAAAGCACACTGCTAAAAAGGGCAATAGGTTTACTGCATATTTCAGCGAAAGCGCCAATAGCAAACCTGTAAATCCCCCAATGCCTGCTAAGTGCGCACTTGGTTTAAAGTACAAGAGCGAAACAAGATGAACCACAATTACCATGGTACAAGCCAATAAATAGAGGTAGGCTTCTCGCGGAAGCTGGATTTTTTCAATCAGCATGGCTACCAGGTAATAGCACAAAGCACCCAGCATATATGGGATTCTGCGATCCTTGGCCGTTTTCATTTCCAATGAGCGGATAATGGTAAGGCGGTACAGTAGGTAGCTGATACAAACGGGTAGCACATAGGTGCCCACAAATACCAGCCCCATTGACATGAACAAGATATTTGAGGGTACAAAGTACGGGGTAAACCGGATTACAGCCAGTACTCCCAGTAATGGATAAACTGCGGGGTGCAGCACATAAGAGAGGATTGTGGCGAGTTTTCGGTTCATATAGTTTAATCTTTGCTTTGTTCCGAAGACTTTCCCCTCCTTTTTAAGGAGGGGCAGGGGTGGTTATAATAGCTTTTCCTTATTAAAGCAGAAAGTGTAGCAAATATTCCAAAAAGAAAATTTAAAGAAGTTGTGATTCTTGTAAACTTATTCTTTGTCCTTTTTTCTTGATAAAAAAGAACGAAAAAATCAAGCCCGCCTGACCGGTCGGGCAGGGCTTCTTATAAATTTCTTCAAAACCTACGGTTTGCTTGCCTTTCGAAGCCCCAGCCGTTGCGCTTCGCTTCACTTCGGCACTTCTCTCAGGCAAACTGCACCTTGATTTTTAGAGAAATTTCTAAAAGGCCAGTCCTAGGGGTGGTTAAAAAGCGAGGGTTTTTTTTAGCCTTTTATGGGTACGTTAAGCAGATAAGGCTTGCCTGTTACAACTCCTTACGTAAACGGGCTACGGGAATATTAAGTTGTTCGCGGTATTTGGCTACAGTACGCCTGGCTATGGGGTAGCCCTTGTCTTTAAGCAATTTGGCTCGTTTGTCGTCAGTGAGTGGTCTGCGCTTATCTTCCTCGCCCACTGAATCTTCTAATATTTTTTTAATCTCCTTGGTAGATACATCTTCTCCCGCATCATTTTTCATGGCTTCAGAAAAGAACTCCTTAATCAGAAAAGTGCCATAGGGGGTTTCCACATATTTATTACTGGCCACGCGGCTTACCGTAGAAATGTCCATTCCTATTTCATCCGCAATATCCTTCAAAATCATGGGGCGCAGCTTACGCTGATCTCCCGTAAGGAAGTATTCCTTCTGAAAGTTCATAATGGAAGACATAGTGATAAGTAACGTTTGCTGGCGTTGGCGAATGGCATCAATAAACCACTTGGCTCCATCCAATTTTTGCTTTACAAACATCACGGCATCCTTTTGCGCCTTGTTTTTGTTTTGAGAAGCCTTATAGGTCTCTAGCATGTCTTTATACTCACGGCTCACATTAAGCTCGGGGGCATTTCGAGAGTTTAGTGATAGCTCTAATTCGCCTTCTTCAATTCGAATGGCGTAATCGGGAATTACAGTTGCCGTGGGCTTTTGGTTGTTATGTGAGGAGTTTCCCGGTTTAGGGTTTAGCCTGCTTATTTCAGCTATGGCGTCCTTCAGGTAATCCTCGTCAATCTCCAGTTTTTCTATCAGCTTATCGTAGTGCTTTTTGATGAATTCATCAAAATAGTTTTCCATGATCTCACGCGCAAGCCTAACAATAGTGCTGTTTTCCTTTCTTTTAAGTTGCAGAACCAAACATTCTTGTAAATCTCTGGCACCAACTCCGGGCGGGTCTAAGGTTTGGATAACCTTAAGAATCTGCTCCAGTTTTTCCTCTTCAACAAAAATGTTTTGGGTAAAGGCAAGGTCATCTACTATGGCGTTCAAGTCTCTGCGGATGTAGCCATCATCATCAATATTGCCAATAAGGTACTCGGCAATCTGTCGGTCTTCCGCACTTTGCCTGCGCATGCTTATCTGTTCCATAAGCAGCTCAGTAAAGGATGAACCTCCGCTTACAGGTACGCGGGCATCTTCATCATCAGCAGAATAATTGTTGGCTTTAAGGCGATAGTCAGGCACTTCATCATCACTGAGGTATTCATCCACATTGATGTCTTCTGCCTCTATTGATTGACTGTCTTCTTCCGAGTAATCCTCGTACTCATCATCATTGCGCTCCAGTTCATCAATGCCTTCTTCCAACGCGGGGTTTTCCTCCAACTCTTCCTTTATTTTTTGCTCAAGCGCAAGCGTAGGGAGCTGAATCAGCTTCATCAGCTGTATTTGCTGAGGGCTGAGCTTTTGAAGTAGTTTTTGACTGAGATGCTGCTTTAGCATGAGTTGGCGTTATCTTTTGTTGTAAAAAAACAAGGTCGCCAAATTTTCAAATGGCGGCCTCGCTATCAAAGATTTTGCCGAAGTTAATAAAAGTCGGAGAATAGCCGCAAGGAATTTTTTTATCGGAGCTTAAGATTATTAAAATTCTGCGTTTCCGGGGGTTCGTGGGAAAGGAATCACATCGCGTACATTGCCCATTCCGGTAACGTACATCACCAATCTTTCAAAGCCAAGCCCGAAACCGCTGTGTACACAGGTCCCAAATTTTCGGGTCTCCAGGTACCACCATAATTCTTTTGGGTCGATGTTAAATTCCTCAATTTTCTGTTTCAGCACATCATGGCGTTCTTCACGTTGTGAGCCGCCCACAATTTCGCCAATGCCCGGGAAGAGGATGTCCATGGCGCGCACGGTTTTTCCATCTTCATTCAGGCGCATATAAAAGGCCTTTATGTTGGCTGGGTAGTCATACAGGATTACCGGGCAGCCAAAGTGTTTCACCAAAAACTTCTCATGTTCTGATTGAAGGTCTACTCCCCAATCCTCAATAAGATATTGGAATTTCTTCTTCTTATTGGGCTTTGAGTTTTTAAGGATATCAATAGCCTCAGTGTAGCTTACTCTGCGGAAATTATTATCAGCCACAAACTGCAATCTTTGCAACAGGGTCATTTCGTTGCGCTCCGCCTGAGGTTTTGTTTTTTCCTCATCTTCCTGGCGCTTACTCAAAAACTCTAAATCATCGGCACAATTAGCAAGAGCGTAGCCAATTACCTTTCTTAAAAAGTCTTCAGCCAAATCCATGTTATCGTCCAAATCGGCAAAGGCCACTTCGGGTTCTATCATCCAGAATTCGGCCAGATGACGAGCTGTATTGGAATTTTCAGCTCTAAATGTGGGGCCAAATGTGTAAACCTTACCAAGGGCCAGTGCCCCAAGTTCGGCCTCCAACTGCCCACTTACGGTAAGGTTGGTTTCCTTACCAAAAAAGTCCTCCTTATAGTTTATTTCGCCATTCTCCGTAAGGGGAATGTTTTTTTT
>CAXBJE010000038.1:0-13125 GCA_963975525.1 uncultured Owenweeksia sp.
CAGCGGATTGGTAATATCATAAATCATAATCCCACCCATTTGCTCTAAACCAATAAAGGCGTAAGTTTTTCCATCCACCTCGCCTATAACAACACTTTCCGGTTCAGGGCCTCTGTCATCACTTCGGCTTTTGCGAGAAGAGTTATTAGCCATATCCGAGTTAAACTCAGAGGCAAAAAGTGCTTTTAAAGTTTGTTCAAAATCATCACCGCTATCCCATACCAGTTGTACGTTTTCATCCCAAATGCTAAATGAACGGCCCCCAAAGCAGTAAAGGGAATCGAAGCTACCATCATTGTTATTATCACCAAGGGCAGTTGTCACCATTAATCGGCCAAGCACGGTATCATGCTGGTTTGTTGGCCAGGTTGGGAATTTTGGGAAATCTAAAATCATGGTTCCTACTCTTGCTTCTTCTGAGTACGCAGTATAGTTGCGAGAATCTCCCTCGTTGGCGGAAAGTATGTATTGTATTCCTCCGGAGTTATAGGCTGCCAACCCATCAGGTTGATACATGCCAAATAAATTGTTGTGCGGGCCTATGTTAATGCCGTTAGCCACATCAGAGGCATCCAAACCAATACTAGAAAAGTCCTTGTAGCCAAGTCCCACAACCGTATCCAAAGTAGCGGTATTTATATCAATTATGGCAATGGCGTTGTTTTCCTGTAAAGAAACATAGGCCTTGGTTTGAGCGCTGTTTACAGTGATAAATTCGGGTTCAATATCCTGAGCAGCGGTTTGCATTCCGTTGTTTCCAAAAATGCGCACTTTAGGGTCGTAGGCCACTGTGTCAAGCCTGTCAAAGTACACATACTTCATATCGGCCTGGGTAATAAAATTAAACCCCGGACTGATATCTATAATACAAACCGAGCCCCAGGGGTCGCCTGAATAATCATCACTTGGCTCACCCTCGCCAGCTACCAAAACCTTGTTACCACCGGGTGTAAAGGTTACCATGTCCGGCTGGGCTCCAACGGCAAATTGTGCCTTGAACACTCCATCTTTATCAAAAAACACCAACTTACCCGGAAACTGAGGCACTGCAGCTGAACCCACCACGGCAACATTTCCAAAATATACAGCCACACTGCTAATGGAGCTCACATAAGGGTTCATATCAATACTTCCAATTTTACCCGGCTTGGCAAAGTCCGAATAGGTATAAATGTCAATCGTATTGCGGGCAACGTTGGTTGAGTAAAGCCTTTTGCTGGTTCGGTCATAAGCAATAATCTCTGTTCCGCTACTATCAAATATGCCTGTTTTGTAGGTGTGGAGTTTTGCGAAGGGCAACGTTTGTGCACTGGCTTGCAAACATGTAAATGCAATAAGGGTACTCAGAAAAAATCTCGTCATTATTAGCGATTATTTGGGGCCTGAAAGGTAAGGCTTACTTTTTCTATGAAGGCTCTCTTAAACTAATACAGCAGGGTGGTTAGCTGGATTATTCAGGAACCTTTGGTGATGAACTTATATTTACGGTCTGCTGTGTTGTGGCTGGTAAATTCCCAAATCACTTCCTCCGGGCAAAGTAATAACGGTAGCCAATCCCCAGCCCTCGTCTTTTATTTCAGTACACTTAATGTTGTTCTTCTTCATTTCGGCAACAAATTGCTTTATGTCATCACAAATGAGGTACAACTCATGGTACTCTTTTTCTGATGGATGAAACGCCATTTCACTGGGCGGAAGTTTAAAGATTAACCAGCCACCGCCACTATCAATATTATCCATCTTTAGTACATCCCTAAAAAAGTCTCTGTCTTTATCAGCATCCTTGCTGTAAATCATGTGGTGCGCTCCTGTAATCATATCCTAAACTTTATTTTTTGCAAAAGTGCTAAATCCTGAGGCAGTAATATAATATGCACTGGGATTTGATAAAGCCTGATGTTTTATGAACATAAGTCATCATTTTAAAAAATGGTCGTCCTACCTTTGCCGCCATGCAGTGGAAAAAACTATCTAAGGACGCTATTAAGAAGCGTGTATTTAAGGCGTTAGACGAGAATCGCAACTACGATTCAGACTATATTTTAGGAATTCCGGGTTCATACCTCGATACGGAGCAATTCTATCGTGATGCCGACTTTTTGGAGAATGCTCCCTACCTCAAAACGTTTATCAACAATCCCAACCATATTGGCTGCCATACCCTTACCGAGGAGGGTGGTGAAGACCTATTTAGAGGAACACAAAAACTCGAAATTGAGTTAATCCGATTGGTAGCAGAGGAAATAATGAATGGCCCAAAAAAGGGAATTGATGGTTACGTGGCACCGGGAGGTACAGAAGCCAATATTCAGGCGTTATGGATTTACCGCAACTATTATAAAAAGGAATTTGGCGCAACCAATAAAGAGGTAGGCGTGGTGTTTAGCACCGATAGCCACTATTCCTTTTACAAGGGATGTAATTTATTGAGCTTAACGGCTATACCAGTTGAGGTGGATTTTACCACTCGCCAAATGAAGGAAGAGGCCTTGAGGTCTTCAATAACTCAGGCGGTTGCAAATGGGGTAAAACATCTTATTGTAATTGCCAATATGAGTACCACCATGTTCGGTTCTGTAGATGATTTGGATGCCAACCTGGCTATCATCAAAACCTTTGATTTGGATTATAAAGTACATGCCGATGGTGCTTTTGGAGGATTTTTGTATCCGTTTACCAATCCCTCTAATAATCTCGATTTCCGAAATCCCGAGATTACCTCCATTACACTGGACGCCCATAAAATGCTGATGGCGCCTTATGGAACCGGAATGTTCCTGATCCGTAAAAACTGGATGCATTACGCGGCTACCGAGGAGGCGCAATATGTGCAGGGCTTGGATTACACCATTTGCGGAAGTCGTAATGGAGCGCAGGCGGTTTCCATCTGGATGATATTAACAACACACGGCCCTAACGGTTGGCGACAAAATATACATAGCCTGATGAACGAAACCGACAGGCTTTGCAATGCCTTGGATGAGTTGGGCGTAACATACTTCCGCAATGAGCACATGAACATTATTACCATGCATGCGGAGAAAGTGCCTACCGAATTATGCAAAAAGTACCGTTTGGTAGCCGACAACTTTGACAACCCAAAGTGGTGGAAGATTGTGGTGATGCCCCATACCAAGGGTGAGGTTATCAATAGGTTTTTGAGCGATATGAAGGAGTTGGTGGGGGCTTGAGTTGGCTTTTAAAGCTTTCCTAAGGTTTCTAATTCCAATGGGGTTAATCGCCTTTTATAAACCCACTTACCGCCAGTATATTCTTCTATATAGCCAAATTGATCTTTAAATACCAGACGGGTTGTCCCATCTGGTTTTATGGATTTTTCTGTGAAAATGACAAACTGCCGAGATTCAATCTCCTGTTTGGTAAGTGGATCACCATTTATTGTTATGATTTTAGATTGACCTTGGTAAGCTAATCCTTCCGTATAAAAAACGGGTGATGTTATTTCAAAATCTCCAGGTACTATAGGTCTTAGGGTATAAGTTATTTTTATTGAGGAGGTTATTTCTCCTGCAATGGATGTCATTTTATGGTTTCTGATGGGACCACTAATAATTTCAAACTTTGAAAAGGAGATAGTGGAGTTTGAATCTGGAGAGAAGTCAGTTTCAAAAGAAATCTCAAATTTTTCATCCAGCTTATAAACAAGTGTGTCTATTTTGATTTCTACCGTCTGGGCCCAGCTACAAAATGCACTAAGGATTAATATATAAGGAGTGAGGTTTTTCATGGATTCTGAAGCTTTCAGTTCGCCACGGCAAGTTTTGCTTTTTTGGGGTCTTGCGCAACAGGTGGCACTAAAGGAATAAACTTTTTGTAGTGTTCATACCGAAGAAAAATCTCCTTCACGTATAGGTAGGGTTCGCGGCCACGTACGAAACCGTATCGCACCACGGGGTGCGTGAAAAACTCCTGCGAGGAAAGCTTCAACATATAGTCTTCCACATTATCATCCCACATCAGTGGGTCTTCATCAAAAGCTTTGGCCAGCCGTTGGGCATCACGTACGTGGGCCAAACCACAATTGTAAGAGGCCATCACAAACTTTAACCTTTGGGTTGTGTCCGGAATTTTCTCCCAGTTTTTCCAAAGTTTCTTCAGATAGGTTGTGCCGGCATAAACATTTGCCGATGGGTCATTAAGATCGGTAAGTCCAAGTTCCTCCGCTGTTGAAGGTAGCAGTTGCATAAGGCCACCAGCTCCGGTCCAAGCCGTATCCACCGGATCAAACCTCGACTCCTGATAAACCAAAGAGCTTAGCAAGCGCCAATCCCAACCAATGCGTTCTGCATTCTTGCGAATGATGTCATCATAGGCACTAATGCGTCCGGTATTCTTACTAAAGAAATCACTCTTAATACGTCTGCGGTAGGATTTTTTATTTCGGAAATACTTATTGTAAACCACATGATAGAAGTCCTTCTTTTTGGCTGAAGTAATCCACTTGTTCACTTCTTCTAAAAGGTCTGGTGAGTTTTTACGGATTGCCCAGGCGATGCGCTGCGAAAAGCTAATGCTGGTTTCTATATCAAGAATAGGGTAGTAGGTTTGGTTGATGGAGGCAATGTTATAATCGGATATGGTGTACTTAATATCACCATCCACTACCATTCTAATAATTTCCTCAGTAGTCTTATTTCCCGCAACAGGCTTAATGTAAATCTTACCTCCAATTTCCTCCATTAGGTTTTGTAGCCTTTCATAGTAAGACGAGTTTTTTCGTACATGTACGGTTTCATCTAGCAGTTCCAGCGGATCCGTAATTAACTGATCCTTTATTCGATGCAACGGCATTGAGCGCCAATTGCTGGGCTTGCGCTGTACAAGCACCTGATGTGTTACATAGTGATGCTCTGTAAAGTTTACCACCTTTTTTCGGGGTTCGGTAATGGACAGGCCATAGGCTATTAAATCTCCCTCGCCCTTGTTGAGCATGTCAAAAAGTTGATCTATGTTTTTGGCAATCTTTATTCGGAGTTCAACGCCAAGATCATCGGCCATACGCTCCAACAATTCATACTCAAACCCCATGGGCTCGCCCTTGTATAAAAAGTAGCTGGTAGAGTTGTAGATGGCAATAACATTAAGTACTCCATCCTTTTTGATGTCATCAAGATCGCGTTTTACCTGCGGCTCAGTAATACTGCCCATAGCCAGTTCATCACCGTCCGTTTTATTGCGGTTATTGTTAGATGCTAAGATGAGTGCGAACAGCACAGAACCCAGAAGGGTAATGGCAAAAAGAAGGGTGAAAATGGGTCGTTTTTTCATTTTTCGCTCGCACCGATGGGGTAGGGAAATTGTCGGTTTATCGGTTCCACAATATAAGGAATCTGCTCAACCGTGAGCCATTATTTTGAACTACAGGGATGTGCTGACCCAATAAATGGTGTAGGAATTTTAGTGGTTGAGATTGTTTATTAGTTGGTGCTCAAGGTGTACTATTATTTGTGAATCTTCCGCATATGCTCTACAGAATGTTTTATTAGCTCAACCAAAATGTCCCGGTTCACGTCCTCAAGCTTATTAATGTAAAGACAGGACTTACCGGTTTTATGCTTACCGAGCTTACCCATTAACTCCCCATAGCGGTCATAACCTGGCATTATATATAGGGTGAGAGCGGTTTTGCGAGGCGAGAAGCCGGTCATCATCCAGTCACCCTCACGGCCGCTGGCATATTTGTAATGATAACTTCCAAATCCAATTATGCTGGTGCCCCACATTTTGGGTTTTTCACCGGTTATGCGGGTCATTATTTCCAATACTTCATAGGCATCTGCCTTGCGCTTTTCGTCCTTTACAGATTCTATAAAAGCCTTTGGGTCTTTATCGTTAAGTTTAGTTTTTGCCTCAGCCATTACCCTAAATATTTGAAGTTATATTCGATTGTTTGAACAGGCTATTCAAAATTAACCAAATCACACTGAGCAGTTCTTCCACAAACTTTAACATAATTCGTTGAACTTACCGTTGCAGATAATCCTTACTTCTAAAAGCATTCTTCATGCCCTATAACATTATTGATGAACATGGATTGAAAAGATTGGTAAAGGAAGACCAGTATCAGGTTTTTCTTTTAACATCACCTATTCCTTTTCCTTTCGGATGGGCCGTTCACGCATGGTTTGTAGTACAACTTAAAGGAGAGCTGAACCGATATGAGTTTGGTAAATTTAAGGGAAGTCCCAATCCCAATGGAATTGGGCTTTTGAAGAACTATTTTAAGCCCACCACCGGAATGAACAGGTATTGGTGGCAGCGTAGAGACCGATACCCAGCCAAGTTGATTTGCATAATTTCTGGAGATGAAAAATCAGTTGCGGCTCGGATAATCGCATTTCTTGAAGTCCATTCCGAAAAATACCCACTCAAGGAAATGTACAGGTATTTAGGCCCAAACTCAAACACCTATTGTGCTTGGGTTTTAAAGCACTTTCCTGATTCCGGTTTAAAATTGCCTGTTAGTGCAGTAGGTAAAAACTATCCATCCAAAAAGCTCTTTCTGAAAAAGGATAACGGGATTAAACTGGTGGATATTTAAGATTGACTCTAAGCATTAAATCTCAAATCCCATCTCTTCCACCGCCCTCAATTGCTCACTACTGAAAATGCTCAAGTCATGCTCTTTGTACCTGCCTGAGCCTTCTGAAAGTTGGAAAACATCTTTTAGCCCTGTGGCCATTTTAGGATCAAGTCCTAAAAAGTTCAATAGTAATGGAATTTCCCTTTCGGGAGACAGACAGACTTCTTCATATCGAAGTACATAAAACCGATCTCCCAAAAGTTGGTTTCCGGTTTCCAGCACTTTGTTAGTGGAGCGTAGCCAATAATCCAATTGCTTACGCGAGATTTCTTCTGGGCCTTCATCATGATTGGTGTCAATTCCAAATAAATGCCCCCAATTAAAAAGTTGCTTTTTATTTCTGGCAAAAGTCATATCCAAACCATGGCGCAGCACATGAATGTACTTTAACTTAGGAAAGTAGTTTGCAAACTGTTCCAGATAAATATGGGTGTTGGGTTCTTTCCACCCCCAGGTGGTCAATGGATTTTTTAAAGCCGATTGTTTTCTTAAAGTTGGAAACAAATCCGGGGGATATTGATAGGTGGTAGAGTAGGGCAGGCGCTCCAGTTCGTCCAATTCAGTTTTTGAGATATTGCGCTGACGCATATACTCCTCAAATATTTCCATCCGCTGGGCAATGCCTTCAGCACTGGCTGTGGACTGCCAATCGGGATTCATAAAACAAGCCGTAAAAAATGTATTGTCGTTGGCAAAGTTGAGCGGATCGCCCATGTATATACCGGCATCAATCAGCAGCTGCGCCACAGCACGGGTTCCGCTTCCCCCAAGTGCACCAATGGCTATTACATTGTCATGGTGCTTTGAAATCATTGCTTATCTGGCGAGGGTTTATGGGGTTTAGGCTTCCGGTGCTTGTTGTGGAACTTACGTTTTTGACCACCGCCACCTTGTGCTCCTGAGCCATGGCCACTTCCATGCTTTTTACTACCAAAGTGCTTTTTGCCACCACCTCTACGCTTTTTACCTGTACTTTCTCTCCATTCAGGTCCCTGGCCCAACTTTTCTGGTGGTTGAAGCTTTTCCAGTCGCTGAAACTTATACATGTCATCCTCATTCACCAAAGTAATGGCCATGCCCTTGGTTTCTGCTCTTGCTGTACGCCCTATACGGTGCACATAATCCTCAGGGTCGTTTGGCGCATCATAGTTTATCACCAGGTTGATGTCCTTAATATCAATACCGCGGCTTAGTACATCTGTGGCAACAACAATACGGGTAGTACGAGCCTTAAAGGATAGAATTACCCTTTCGCGTACATCCTGCTCATAATCGGAGGAAACTCCCTCCACACTGTAATTACGGGCTTTTAGCACGCGTGTAAGTTGCTCTACTTTACGTTTGGTGGAGCAGAATATGATAATACTCTTAAAGTTGTCTTTATCCGATAAAATCTCTTTTACAAGAGGTGTTTTTTGTTCTTCGTAGGCCAGGTAAACTTTTTGAGTAACTCCGGCTGCAGGCTTAGATACGGCCAGGTTTACCTCTTTTGGGTCATTTAAAATTTCCTTGGCCAGTTTACGGATTTTTGGTGCCATGGTGGCACTAAACATCAGGCTCTGCCTATTAGCTGGTAATTTGCTGATGATCTTAACAATGTCATCATAAAAACCAATGTCCAACATACGGTCGGCCTCGTCTAAAATCAAATGCTTTACAGTGCTGAAGTCCACATAGTCATTCATCATGTGAGACATTAAGCGACCTGGCGTGGCAATTAAAATGTTGGTGCCGTTAGTAAAAGCACGTCTTTCTGCTTCCCAGCTAATGCCATCTCCACCACCATAAATAGCATAGGAGCTGGTATGGGTAAAATAGGCAAGCCCCTGAATTTGCTGATCAATCTGCATGGCCAACTCCCTTGTGGGAACAATTACCAGGGTATTGGTGCCCTTGGTTTGCTCTTCAGAAATCTTATGTAAAATGGGAAGAATAAAGGCGGCTGTTTTACCGGTTCCGGTTTGGGCACAGCCAATCATATCGTGGCCCTTCATTATTTCAGGTATTGCTTTTTCCTGAATTTCAGTAGCCTTTTCAAAATTCATGTAGCCAATGGCTTCCAATAAATCCTGGTTAAGGCCGAATTCGTCAAACTTCATAAAGTATGTATTGTAATCGTGCAAAAGATTATTCGCACGCAAGTGTAGTTGTTCATAAAGCGGTAAATATAAGCACTTTGTTGTTATTTGGATTTGCAAGGGAAATTCTATTTTGCGAAGAATAATGAAAATTACGGTTTGACAGCATCAAAGGAAATATGGTTGGAGGCAATGGATGGGGCCAGATTATCGGCCACTTTGTATGAAACTGAAAAAGGCCAGTCTAAACCCATTATAATAATAGGAGCCGCTACTTCCACTCCTCAAATTTATTATGCACGATTTGCGGCATACGCGTGCAGTGAGGGCTATAACGTGCTAACTTTTGATTACCGTAGCGTTGGTAAATCATTGTTTACCACCCTTAAAAATTCGCAGGCAAAAATGACGGATTGGGGAATTTATGACCTTAGTGCCGCCATTGACAGTGTAAAGAAAATGGGGTATAGAAACATTTTCTTGTTGGGGCATAGCGTGGCAGGACAGGTATTTCCCCTGGCCAAAAATGCTTTTAGAATAAAGGCCGCCTATTTTGTGGCCAGCCAAACTGCGGCTCAGCGTTACTGGAGTGGAATTAAAAAGTTTAAAGTCTGGATTTTCTGGTATATCCTAATACCCCTGCTTACACGGATTTATGGCTACCTGCCCGGTTGGAGCATGGGTGGTAAGGTGGGCATGCCCAGCACGGCTGCTTGGGAATGGAGGAGTTGGGGAACACATCCCCTTGGAGTTTTACAGGGTATAAAATCCCGTAAGGAAGCTTTTGCTGATATTAACACTTGCCCCACAAAAGGCGGTGAAGCAATTGCAAGCTCAATATGCAGCGGCAACAACAAGCTATGAGCATTTAATTGCTAAACAGCATAATGCAAAAAGACTTGGACATTTTGATTTTTTTAGGGGAAAACACAAAGAAGCTCTCTGGCGAAAGCCGCTTGATTTTTTTGATTCACATCAATAATCAAATATTAAATTGCAGCGAAACTATTACACCCATTACCCACTAAAGCCATTACCCATTGGAGGAAAATCATTTTGAGGAGTATTTTATAGCTGCAGTTTTCTTTTTGGTTATTACTCTCAGAGCCTTTGGTGGCTACATCTTTAAGGGAAGAAGGGGAAACCGCAAATTAGTCGAGGTAGACTTCAGGCCTATTGAGCTGAAATACAAGGAGCCACTTGAAGAACATTTCACCTATTATCAGAACCTGGGTGCAGAAAACAAAAGGCGCTTTGAATCAAGAGTGCAAGCCTTTATTGATGCCAATGAATTTATACCCAGAGGCTATACACATGTAACAGATGAGATGAAGGCGCTTATTGCAGGCTCAGCCGTTCAACTCACTTTTGGTTTTTATCACTTAAACTTTGAGCACTTTTCCAAAATTCTAATCTACCCCGATGATTATTATTCGCGGATTACCAGGAAGTATCATGCGGGTGAGGTAAACATGCGAGGTTTGGTGGTACTCTCGTGGCGCAATTTTGTGGAGGGTTATAAAGACCATACGGATGGTAAAAACCTTGGGTTGCATGAAATGGCCCATGCCCTAAGACTTGAAAACGGTATTGAAAACGGAGAGTATGACTTTATTGATGCCGATTTGCTGGACCGGTTTCATGAACTGGGTGTGGAAGAAACCCGTTTGATAAAACGCAGTCAAACACCATTTTTCAGGCATTATGCCGCTATGAATATGCATGAGTTTTTCTCTGTAGCGGTGGAAAACTTTTTTGAGAGGTCGGAAGAATTCAGGGATTACCACCCAGAGTTGTATAACTGCCTCAGCCAATTGTTGAAGCAAGATCCACTTAAGTTGTTTCCAAAATCAAATCCTGACTCGGTTGGGTTTTAATGAGTTATTTATCTCGGGTTTACTTAGCAATAGCGTGAAACACATTTTACCGGATATACCTATTATTGTGGACTCAGAAATTTAGAAAAATGAAAAAACTTTTATTGCTATTTACCCTATGCTTTGCAACAAGCCTGGCCTTTGCTCAATCGGATACCCTAGACCTTATATCTCAAGTTGCTTGCGACTGTGTTTCAAAAAAAGACTTAACGGGTTCACCTACAAGCTTAAAAATGAGTTTAGGCCTTTGTATGATGGAGGCGGTAAAACCTTATGAAAAATATTTAAAGCGGGAACATGACCTGGATTTAAGTACAATGGGAGAAGAAGAAGGCCGTAAAATGGGCCAACTGCTGGGCGTGCGCATGGCAACTACTTGTCCCGATTTTTTTACCCGTATTAGTGAGTCTGGTATTTTGAAAGAAAAGGAGACGAGTAGTAATGTGATAACCGGTAAGGTTATAAAAATTGAAACATCTCCTTTTGTGATTTTCCATGTAAAGGATAATGATGGCAAAGTATGGCAACTGTTTTGGCTGGATGAATTTGAAGGTTCTTCAAAATACCTTTACAACTTTGAAAAGCTGAAGGGTGAAACTATGTTTGTTACCATCAGAACAGAGCAGTTTTTCGATGCACGAGTGAAGGAGTACATCCCAAAGCATATTATTACGGCTATGGATAATGTACCACCTCCGCCTCCGGTTGAAGATTAACGTACCATGGATTTACCTAAACTGGCCAAAAAGGCCGCCCATAGCAAGTTTTACAGAAGGCTCCTAAGCATTGGTTTGAACCGGATGGTGCCCTTCAACTACCCCCATAAGTTTAAAGTGGAGGAAATCAGTGAGCATCACTTGCAAACGGTATTACCCTATATCAAACGAAACCTGAATCACCTAAAGGGAATACACGCCTGTGCCATGGCTACGCTGGCGGAAGTAACTTCAGGGTTTTTGCTCATCTCTAAACTTGATCCACGAAAATATCGACTTATCCTGAAGAAGCTTGAAATGGAATATCATTATCAGGCTAAGATGGAAGCCTGGGCGAGATTTGAAATTTCAGATGAGTGGATGGAAGAAAACATTCTTAGTCCGCTGGAGAAGGAAGGGGTTGTATTGCTTCCCTGCACTATTGAGATTTATGATAAGGATAACAATCACTTGGCTACAGGTATAGCACATTGGCAGATTAAAGACTGGAAAGGGGTTAAGACGAAGTAGCCTATTTTGGATTTGAAAATTGAATCCTTTGTATTTAAGAGTTAGTTTACCAGAAACCTATCTATAATCAGTTTATCCTCAAACTGAGCCTTGTAGTAGTACACTCCATCAGGCCAATCAGAAACATTTAGCTGCGTGGCGCTTTCAGGTTTTTGGAGGTTTTCAACAAGGTTGCCTTTACTATCAAAAATTTCAATGCTCAACAGATTGTTTTGTGGGCTGTACACCAGATTTAGCTTTTCGGTTGCTGGATTGGGATACACACTTAAACCTTCACTTGGCGGGATGAGCACCTTTTTTATTTGCGTACGATCCGTAATAATCACAATTCTATAATAGTAAGTAATCCCGGTAACGGGTGGATTATCTGTATAACTGTAAACTTTACTGGAATCATCATCACCACAAATGCCCGCATAGGTAAATACCTCTTTTAGGTTTAGGGAGTCTGTTCCCCTCCACACCTGCACATCCTGACAAGTATTACCGGCTTTTACCGTCCATGTGACCAAAGCACTGCTGCCAGAGTTGGAAAGTGAAAAATCAAGATAAGGGATACCATCATCCTGCGCATTGGCGGAGAGGCCAATCACAAGGAATGTAAAGATGAAAACCAGATTTTTCATGGTGTGCAAGTAAGTAAAACCTAAACGCTTTAGAAGGCTTGCAGGTGACATTTAACAGAATTAGTACGGTGAACAATTTTTTGAATCCATGAACAATATAGTCCGATTCCTACTTATCTATATAAGTTTTAAACAAAAATCAATTTATATAATGAATACATTAAAAATCAAAGGAAACTGGAACGAAGCCAAAGGTAAACTGAAACAGAAGTATGGTGAACTCACCGAAGATGATCTTGCCTATGCCGAAGGAAAGGAAGATGAATTGGTGGGACGAATCCAAAATAAACTGGGAAAAACCAAAGATGAAGTGAGGAAGCTTATTAGTGAACTCTAAACTTCAGTCGAAATAGTTGAGACAAGAAGCGTCAGGCCTATAAAAATAAAGGCCTGACGCTTTTTTTATTTGGTGGTTTCTCCGCCCATCTCCGTAAATACATGATCTACAGGTTCCCATAGCTCCAGCTTGTTTCCGTCCAAATCCATAATGTGTACAAACTTGCCGTACTCATATTCTTCAATGGTATCAACTATAGTAACGCCTGCAGCCCTAAGTTTTTTTACAAGGCCTTCAATGTTCTGCACGCGGTAGTTTATCATAAACTCTTTTTCTGATGGGTCAAAGTATTTGGTGTCTTCCTTAAAAGGACTCCACTGCAAATAGTTTATTTCATCGGGTCTGTTTGCATTTCTAAACTCAAATGAAGAGCCATA
>CAXBJE010000039.1:0-13061 GCA_963975525.1 uncultured Owenweeksia sp.
TGGAGAAAACCAATAGTAGTAATCTGTTGGAAGTATGGCCCAACCTGGAGTTGTATATGCATGGTGGTGTAAATTTCACCCCGTACCGTAAGCAGTTTAAAGACATTATTCCACCTAACTCGGGTTTTACATTTATGGAAACCTACAACGCCTCTGAGGGCTTTTTTGGAATTCAGGATGAAACCCACAATGATTCATTATTGCTAATGCTCGATTTTGGCATTTTCTATGAGTTTATCCCAATGAGCCAATTTAAGGGAGAAGATTCTGAAACTATTTCACTGGATCAGGTAAAAGAAGGGGAGAACTATGCCATTGTGATATCTACTAACGGAGGTTTATGGCGCTACATACTTGGCGATACGGTTAAGTTTACCAGCACTTCACCATACCGCATTCAGGTAACCGGACGTACCAAACACTTTATTAATGCGTTTGGCGAAGAGGTGATAATTGAAAATACAGAAGCCGCTTTGGACGAGGCTTGCAGGGTTACGGGAGCTGCAGTGGTTGATTACACGGCCGCACCTGTTTACATGAGTGATAGTGATGCCGGTGCCCACGAGTGGATAATCGAGTTCTCAAGAATACCTGAAAATTTGGATCACTTTATGGAAATTGTTGACAATAAAATAAAGGAACTAAACAGCGATTATGAAGCTAAACGCCATAAAAACATGGCCTTAAGACCCCCTGTATTACATGTGGCTCGAGAAAATCTTTTTTACGACTGGTTAAAGAATAAGGGCAAGCTGGGCGGACAGCACAAGGTTCCCCGCTTATCAAACAATCGTAATCATTTAGAAGAACTACTTCAGATGAATACCCTACAGGCTGTAGGATGAAATTTCTAATCTCTGTACTTGGCACTTTTTTACTGGCTGTTTCTCCTTTACAGGAGAAGTTTGAGCTGGTAAAATCCATTCCCGCCAAGGATGTGGATCATTTTAGTGTAGACCAGTTCCAAAACCT
Source organism: uncultured Owenweeksia sp. (assembly GCA_963975525.1). Lineage (GTDB taxonomy): Bacteria > Bacteroidota > Bacteroidia > Flavobacteriales > Schleiferiaceae > Owenweeksia. Next base: position 973 of record CAXBJE010000039.1, read on the forward strand.
TTATCTGGTAAAGGGCAATGAATTGATAAAGTATGATAGGGATGCCAAACAGCTGTACTCCTTTAGTAACCCCATACTTGGGGATATTTATGAGGTGGATGCTCGAAACGCCCTTAATCCTTACATTTTTTACAGAGATGTAAATCAGCTTGTAATTGTGGATAATCGCCTGAACTCCTCTACGGCTCTTAATTTTACAGATCACGGTTTTTTGGATGTTCGCTTTGTTTCCTTTTCTGATCAAAACAATGTTTGGTTTTACGATCAGGCCACGGATAAGATTTACCGCTTTAATATGCAGCGCAATAAAGTGAGTAATACCTCCCTAAATATTACACAAATCAGCGGGAGCGAAAATCTTCCAGAGGATATGGTGAGCACCATAGATCAGGTATTTCTAAATGTTCCTGATAAAGGCATTTTTGTATTTGATGCGGTTGGTGCATTTCAAAAACTAATCCCTTTAAAAGGTGTGAAAGCATTTGATGTGCGAATGAAAAAACTGTACGCCATTCAAGATACTTTGGCGCTGTCATACGATTTACACACGGCTAAAATTGAGCAATTAGCTTTACCTGTTGTAAATGTAAAATCAGTGAAAGTAGAGGCGGACAGACTTTTTTTGCTTAACAATAAAGAGTTGCATGTTTATCAATATAAATAAGGTGGAGGTGTGTATTCCATCACTTCTAACTCATCAAAAATGGTAGATTTGCAGCGGAAATTTTTAAAGGCTCCCAGTTTTGCTGAGCCTCGCTAATCCTTAATTCCAGAAGACTTATGCATATTGCAGTTTCCGGTAATATTGGTTCCGGTAAAACCACTTTGACGACTTTATTAGCCAAGCACTACAATTGGGAACCTGAGTTTGAAGAGGTGGATAATAATCCCTATCTGGATGATTTTTACCGCGAAATGCAACGCTGGTCTTTCAATCTTCAGATCTTCTTTTTGAATTCCCGTTTCCGTCAGGTTAAGGAAATTCATGATTCTGGCAAAGACGTTATTCAGGATAGAACTATTTATGAGGATGCTCACATTTTTGCTCCCAACCTTCACGCGATGGGCTTAATGCCCAGCCGTGATTATGAAAATTACCTTTCGCTGTTTCGCTTAATGGAGTCTTTCATTAAGCCGCCAGATTTACTTATTTACTTACGCGCCTCAATTCCAACCCTGGTTGAGCAAATCTCAAGGCGAGGCCGCGATTATGAAACCAACATTCGGCTGGATTATCTGAATCGCCTAAACGAGCGCTATGAGGCTTGGATTAGCGGTTACGACAAGGGTAATTTGTTGGTAATTAATGTAGATGAAAACAAGTTTGCGGTTGACCCAGAGGATTTGGGTAAAATCATCAATAGGATTGACGCGCAGGTAAACGGGTTGTTTTAATCTAGGTATTCTTTTTCTTAAATATTTGAGGATACAAAACCGCTCCTAACCCGGCAATCATAATAACGGGTATAGGGTTTTTTACTTTTCCAAGAATTAGCATTAGCAATCCTATTGCTCCAATTGTGCAAACCAGGTAGAAGAACAACTGCGCCCAAATGGTTTGATAAAAGCCTCTGTGCGGAATTTTATAAGGCGCTTTGCTATTGTGATAAGCCAGCATATATAAAAACCGGTTCTTGTGTTTTTGAAATTGCCTCGCCTTTTTTCCATCCGAATAACCCGTTAAATGGATTCTCTTGCCAGAGAATAGCTTTATCGTCAAAGTTTCGAAGTAGTGGGCATTTTCTAGTTTGTACGATTTGATATCGGCCCAATCAAACTGGAGTTCGCCAATCTGAATGTGTTTATAAGTGAAGTTAACTTTCTTTAAATATTGAGAAAACTTCAGGGAAACGGAAAAGGAAGCGAAGGCCCAAATTACTGCCGGGATTAATATCAGCTTAGAACTACTCGGGAATAGGATAAATAATAAGATGAACGGAATAAAGGAGCCTATCCCAATGACTACAAACTTAAATCTTGATATCAATTTTACTTCTTCCATAAAGGGCAAATCCGCTTGCGAATAAAGTTGAAATTCTCTTCTCAAGGAATAAAATTTATAAAATTGAATTCTTGATGAAATCCCTAAAACAAAAAAAAATCCCCAACAAGCCTTAACCTATTGGGGATCTGAAAATATTGTTGGCTTTAAAGGTCTAGCCTTTTACCACCATATTAATGTCACCAAGATCATTGCCTACAACGGCTATAGATACTTGTACAGGAATATCACCTTGATCGGTAGTTACTTTGCCCATGCCTGAGTAGTTGTTGGCACCAGTTTTAGCAAGCATGTTGGCGTTAAAAAATGAATTGCCAGTAGGCATACCCATTGCTTCGCTAAACTCAGCTGTATTAAGTTCAATGGCCACGTCTCTAATGCCTCCGGTTTCGTCAGCATGGTATTCCATAAATACAACACCAATAGACTTTTCCTGTCCATTTACCGAAACATTAGCGCGTGCTTCAAGGCCTTGGTCCATATTAAACTCATAACGCATTCCTTCTTCCATGCCCATTGTAGCACCGGCCTCATGTGAAACTGCATCAACACCAATGTGTGGAGCAATTACCAAAGACACGATACTCATCAACTTAATAAGGATGTTCATAGAAGGGCCCGAAGTATCTTTAAACGGATCTCCAACAGTATCACCCGTTACGGAAGCCTTGTGGGCATCAGAACCTTTGTATTCCATTTTACCGTTGATCATCACACCTTTCTCAAATGATTTTTTGGCGTTATCCCAAGCACCACCAGCGTTGTTCTGGAAAATACCCATCAATACACCACTTACGGTTACACCGGCCAAAAGTCCACCCAGCATTTCTGCTGAAGAAGTTTCGGGGAATACACCTTTAAATCCAAAACCCACCAATACAGGAGTGATAAGTGCAATAGCTCCAGGCAACATCATTTCGCGGATAGAAGCCTTGGTAGAAATCTCCACGCACTTGTCATACTCAGGCTTAGCCTTGTATTCCATTATGCCTGGAATCTCTTTAAACTGGCGTCTTACCTCGTGTACCATTGCCATTGCAGCACGGCCCACAGCAGAAATTGCCAGAGAAGAAAAGATGAAAGGAATCATACCTCCCACAAAAAGCATGGCTAATACAGGGGCCTTATAAATATCAATACTATCAATACCAGCAATACCTACAAAGGCTGCAAAAAGTGCCAAGGCAGTAAGTGCAGCAGAAGCAATAGCGAAACCTTTACCAGTTGCTGCGGTAGTGTTACCTACAGCGTCAAGGTTGTCAGTACGGCCACGTACTTCATCAGGTAACTGGCTCATTTCCGCAATACCACCAGCGTTATCCGCGATAGGGCCAAAAGCGTCAATAGCTAATTGCATGGCTGTAGTAGCCATCATACCGGCAGCAGCAATAGCAACACCGTACAATCCAGCGCAAGCGTAAGAAGAAATAATACCGGCAGCTAGAATTAGGATAGGAGCTACAGTTGACTGCATACCCATTGCCAAACCTCCAATAATGTTGGTGGCATGACCTGTAGAAGACTGATTAACTATAGAAAGCACAGGCTTTTTACCCATAGCCGTATAGAACTCTGTTACCCAGCTCATCAAGGCACCAACAACAGAACCTACTAAAATGGCCCAGAAAACATCCATGTTTGAAAAGTCATATCCTCTAAGGCTAAGAGACTCAGGAAGCATCCACAAACAAAGTGGGTAAGAGGCAATAACTACCATTATGATAGAAGACCAGTTACCCATGTTAAGGGCTTTTTGTACGGAGCTGTTTTCGCCACTAATACGAACCAGCGACATTGAGATAATAGAAAATACAAGTCCCAAACCAGCAATTACCATTGGTAAAAGGATTGGAGCCATTCCATTAAAATTGTCATCAGAGGCAATCTCCTGACCCAAAACCATGGTAGCCAAAATAGTTGCTACATAGCTACCGAAAAGGTCAGCACCCATACCGGCAACATCACCTACGTTATCACCTACGTTATCGGCAATAGTTGCAGGGTTTCTAATATCATCTTCAGGAATACCGGCTTCTACTTTACCTACAAGGTCGGCACCTACGTCAGCAGCTTTGGTATAAATACCACCACCCACACGGGCGAATAACGCAATACTTTCAGCACCCAAAGAAAACCCTGCCAATACTTCAATGGCGGTTTTCATTTCGTGGCCTGTCATGGCAGCACCTTCTGGTACAAAGTAGTTGTAGAATACTATAAACAAGCTACCCATACCCAGTACGGCAAGACCAGCTACACCAAGGCCCATTACAGAACCACCGGTGAATGAAACTTTTAATGCTTTAACAAGGCTGGTACGAGCAGCCTGAGTAGTACGCACATTTGATTTGGTTGCAATGCGCATCCCAATGTATCCTGCTAAGGCTGATAGAACGGCACCAATAAGGAATGCTATGGCAATAATAGGGCTGGAGTGCTCTACCATATTTCCAGAAAATGCCAGTAGGATACCTGCAATTACTACAAAGTAGCTCATTACTTTCCACTCCGCTTTTAGGAAAGACATAGCGCCATCGGCTATATAGCCCGCTAGCTCCTTCATGTTATCATCACCTTCATCTTGCTTGGTTACCCACGCAGATTTAATAAGCATTACAATAATTCCAATAAGGCCTAAGGCAGGCACCAGATAAATTAACCAGTCGTTCATGTGGTAAGTGTGTTGATTGTCAAAATTTTATAATAGGGGCGCAAAAGTAATCCAAAAACTCTTTTGAGCAAGTGGGTTATGTAGTTGGCAATAGGTCAGTCAGCAATTGGCAAATAATTGAGCGGGCCAAGAATTTGCAAACCGGGAACTACTTTCTTGCAAACAGGTTATCTATACATCACGCCATTTACAGCATCAATAACCTCTTTTACCTGTGGTAAAAAGGCTTCAACAAGGGTGGGGGAGTAAGCCATAGGGGTGTCAGCAGTGGTAAGTCTGCGGATAGGGGCATCCAAATAATCAAAAGCTTCACGCTGCACCACATAGGTTACCTCAGAAGAAATGGAGGCCAATGGCCAGGCTTCTTCCAAAAACACCATGCGGTTGGTTTTCTTTACAGAAGCCAAAACAGTATCATAATCTATCGGACGAACAGAACGAAGATCAATAACCTCGCATTCAACGCCATCTTTAGCCAGTTGCTCAGCGGCTTCCAACGCCACTTTAATAATTTTTCCAAAGGATACTATGGTAACATCCTTTCCTTCTCTGCGGATGTTGGCTTTGCCTAGTGGAATTAAATATTCTTCCTCTGGCACTTCACCTTTGTCACCATACATCTGCTCACTCTCCATAATTAACACAGGGTCGTTGTCACGGATGGCAGTTTTCAAAAGTCCTTTAACATCATAAGGTGTAGAGGGTACTGCTACTTTTAGCCCGGGAGTATTGGCAAACCAGTTTTCAAAGGCCTGTGAGTGGGTGGCGCCAAGTTGTCCTGCGGAAGCAGTAGGCCCACGGAAAACGATGGGAACATTAAACTGACCACCGCTCATCTGGTACATTTTAGCAGCGTTATTGATGATTTGATCAATAGCTACCAAAGAGAAGTTGAAGGTCATAAACTCAACAATAGGGCGAAGACCATTCATGGCAGAACCAACAGCAATACCAGAAAAACCTAATTCGGAAATAGGAGTGTCAATAACACGCTTAGGACCAAATTCGTCAAGCATACCTTTGGAGGCTTTGTAGGCACCATTGTATTCGGCTACCTCTTCGCCCATTAGATATACGTTTTCATCTCTGCGCATTTCCTCACTCATGGCCTCGGCCACAGCTTCTCTGTATTGTATTGTTCTGCTCATTGCTCTTTTTTATGAAGTGGGCAAAATTAGAAATTAATAAATATAACCTACGGCCAATAGTTATTCAACACTGAAAGTGGTGCGCTTTTTTTGGTCAGGGCAATTTTGGCTATTTTCGCCCTCCCTTTTTTTATTAAAATAATCACACATATATATGAAGGTATTAGTTTGTATTAGTCACGTGCCGGATACAACTTCTAAAATCAATTTTACCAGCGATAACAAGGAGTTTGATAAAAACGGTGTTCAGTTTGTAATTAACCCATATGATGAATTTGGGCTTACCAGAGCCGTTTGGTTGCAAGAGAAAAATGGAGCAACCGTAACGGTAATTAATGTTGGACGTGCCGAAACTGAGCCTACTTTACGCAAAGCATTGGCCATTGGAGCCAATGATGCTATTAGAATTGATGCTGACCCTACAGACGGATTTTACGTGGCCAGCCAGATTGCAGCTGTTGCTAAAGAAAATCAGTACGACATAATAATTGCCGGTAGAGAGTCTATCGATTATAACGGTGGACAGGTGCCTGGTATGCTGGCTGCTTTGCTTAATGTGCCTTTTGTAAATGCTTGCATGGGCCTTGAGGTAGAAGGAGATAAAGTGAACCTAATCCGTGAGATTGACGGTGGAAAGGAGAAAATTTCTTCAACTATGCCATTGGTTGTAGGCGGACAAAAAGGATTGGTAGAGGAGAAAGATCTTCGTATACCAAACATGCGTGGTATTATGCAAGCGCGCACCAAGCCGCTTAACGTGCGCCCGGCTGTTGATGCAGATCACAAAACGGCTGTTGGTACTTTTGAAAAGCCAGCTCCTAAAAGTGCTGTAAAGATGATTGATGCTGATAACGTGGAAGAGCTTGTAAAGCTGTTGCACAATGAGGCGAAGGTAATTTAATCAACCACCAAAAAAGAAATTAGAATGTCAGTAATAGTATATCTCGAAAACTGGGAAGGAAAATTTAAGAAAAACACTTTTGAAGCGGCTCAGTACGCTGCCAAAACTGCCGAAATGATGGGAACTGAAGCCATTGGGGTAACCTTTGGCGACATCAGTGACGATGCATCTGTAATCGGAAAGTATGGTGTGAAAAAAGTGATGAATGTAAAAGGTGGCGATTTTACCGAGTACAATAATTATAAAGTAGCCAAGGCACTTCAGGAAGTGGCTTCTCAAAATGGTGGCGATACCTATATCATCAGTGGAACCTTTAATGGTAAGGCGGTAGCACCGGTATTGGCGGTAAACACTCAGGCTGGTTTAATTACCAATGTTACTGAGTTGCCATCTTCCGTTTCTCCCCTTACGGTGAAAAGGAGTGTGTTTTCAAGCAAAGGTTTTGTAAGCTACAGCACCGAGGCAGCCAATAAGGTAGTAGTGTTTATCCCTAACTCTGTTGGTGTTGAAGAAGGAGCAGGTTCGGCAGAAATGACTGAAATGAATGTTTCTGCAGGTGATGTTCCACAAAGCAATGTTACAAGTGTGGATCGTGTAAAAGGTAAAATTCCGTTACCAGAAGCTGAAAGAGTAGTAAGCGGTGGCCGTGGATTAAAAGGCCCTGAAAACTGGGGAATGTTGGAAGAACTAGCTGAGGTGTTGGATGCTGGAACAGCCTGCTCTAAGCCCGTTAGTGATATGGGATGGAGACCTCATACCGAGCACGTAGGCCAGACGGGTATTGCCATTAACCCAGATTTATATATCGCGGTGGGTATCTCCGGAGCCATTCAGCATTTAGCTGGAGTAAGTAATTCAAAAGTAATTGTAGCCATTAATAGTGACCCTGAAGCCCCGTTTTTTAAAGCGGCTGATTATGGAATTGTTGGGGATGCCTTCAACGTAATTCCTAAATTTACAGAAGCCGTTAAAAAAATGAAGGCCGAAAATTAATGGATAGAGTTCGTCTGCACATAAAAGGTTTGTCATACAGCCAAACCCAATCTGGTGCCTATGCACTGGTGTTGGGTGAAGAGGATGGCGATAGAAGATTGCCAATTATTATTGGCGGTTTTGAAGCGCAATCTATCGCCATAGCTTTGGAGAAGGATGTTAATCCTCCCAGGCCATTGACTCATGATCTTTTTAAAAACTTTGCAGACAGCTTTAAAATAAATCTCAAAGAAGTTGTTATTCACAAACTACAGGATGGAGTGTTTTTCTCCATCCTGGTTTGTGAAAGCAATGGTGTGGAGCAGGTGCTGGATGCCCGTACCTCGGACGCTGTGGCGCTGGCCATACGCTTTGAGTGCCCCGTTTATACCTATAAGGAAATACTGGATAAAGCGGGGATTATACTAAAAGAAGGAACTGCTGGTAAGGCTAGTGGTCCTAAGTCTACCCGAAAAACGGAGGAGGCAGCTGCGGCAACAACCCCCGTTTCAAAACCATCTTCTGATTTAACATCTCAAACAATGGATAATCTCCATAAGATGATGGACCAGGCCGTAAAGAATGAGGACTACGAGCTTGCCGCTCGGATAAGGGATGAGATTGATAAGCGGAGTGCTAATTGAGATTAGATATTAGTATTTAGAGGCTAGGCTTTAGATTGTTCTTTATGAAGAAGATAACAGCGATACTTGAGATAGGATTACTGTTATTTATCCTCTACCTATTTGGATGGGCTCGATATGATGAACTCAACTCAATCCCATTTGCCACACAGCCATCATTTCTTAGGGTTTTGAATAGTATTGGACTTGCAGCTGCAATAGCTTTCAGAGTGTATCAACTACTTTTTCTAATAATTAGAGGAAAGTCAATTAATTCAAAGTTGCAGTTAGTGGCACTCGGGCTATACCTAATTATGATTCTACCAGACCTTTACTCGTTTATTTTATGGAACATTTATGGTGATGAGTACTTCTTTGTTACCGTGATTCTTTTCGCGCCAGTCATTTTTGGGATGAATTCAATTATTGGAAATGAAAGAAAAACCAGGAACCTTCAACAGAAGCAACGGGTTTAAAGGAATGACCTCAAATTAGAGTGTAATCCAAACCTATTAGAGTGTAATCCAAACCTATAGCACCTTCAATCATCAAACTCTCCAATTCCTTCAAACACATCTTCCACCGTTACCTTTAAATCTGGAAATTGCTGTGGACTGATAACCTCTTCAGCGAAAGCGGCACGTTGTATTTCGTACTTGTCCTCTTTTAATATGTTTCGGATAACACATTTATGATGAATATCTGTTATCCAATATTCATCGATACCAAATTGCTGGTAAACTTCAAATTTTTCTCTGTAGTCTATACTTGAACTAGGTAAACATCCAATGGTCCTAAAAAGACCTCGATATTTCTATCTAATAAAGAGAAAGTGGTACTGGCGAAGTTTCCAGATACCGTTTGATGATTAGGCCCATAAGCTTGGTTTTTGTCAAATACTTTTCCGTTTATCAACTCAAACATACCGTCATAAGGCCACTCGTAATACTCTTGGGCTGTATAGGTCTGTGAAAAGTCTGGCTCTTCAAAATATTTAGGTTCACCATTTATTATTTCCCTTTAACCCATCTTCTAAAAGTACTGATTTTACAAAAACCTTCTCCAACTCTCCTTCCAAAATACCTATTTTCGCGCCCCTATGATTCGAGCTAAAATTCTCTATACTATCCTGTTGTTGTCCATTGGCCTCACAAGCTTTGGGCAAGAAGGGTTAAAATTTCGCTGGGCATTTAAGGATGTTAGCAATACCGAGGGTGTTTCATTACTTAAGGTAGATACCTCTGATTTTTTCTTGTTAAGTGAGGACAGCACTTTTGAGTATCAGCTTAAGGCAAAAGATAATTTGCAAGCCAAGGGAACATGGCTGGTAGCAAATGATACACTGGTGTTCAATTATTCCTCCCCAACAGATACCACCCGGTACTACAGCCTGGTTGAGATTAACGATACTTTACTGGTTATTAATGAAGGGGCTGTCAATTTTAGCTTTTCGCGGAAGCAAAATAAGGAGGGCGATATTCCTTTCAATTACGATTTTACTGGTAACGAAATAAGCATGGTTGCCATTGCCAGAGGTATTCTTGGATTATCAATTTTAGTTTTTCTGAGCTTTTTAATGTCTTCAAAAAGAAGAAAGATTAATTGGCCATTAATTATAAAAGGACTGATTATTCAATTCATTTTCGCCATAGCAATTCTAAAGGTACCCTTTGTGCGTGTGGCTTTTGATTGGTTGAGTGGTATGTTTGTTACCCTCCTTAGCTTTACTTTAAAAGGCTCTCAATTTCTATTTGGTGTCCTTATGGATCCCAGTGATTCCTTCGGATATATATTTGCCTTTCAGGTGCTGCCAACCGTAATATTTTTTAGTGCCCTTACCAGTTTGCTCTTTTACTATGGAGTACTGCAAAAAGTAGTTTTTGGCTTTGCGTGGGTGATGAAAAGAACTATGAAACTGAGTGGTGCTGAGAGTTTGGCGGCAGCCGGTAATATATTTTTAGGTCAAACCGAGGCTCCTCTTTTGGTAAAGCCGTACATCAAAAAAATGACCAAGTCGGAACTACTTTGTTTGATGAGTGGTGGCATGGCAACCATAGCTGGTGGAGTGTTAGCTGCCTATATCGGGTTTTTGGGTGGAGTGGATGAGGCTCAACAGATTTTCTTTGCAAAGCATCTTTTGGCAGCTTCAGTAATGAGTGCGCCAGCTGCTATCGTGGCAGCGAAAATCTTGCTTCCGGAGACTAAGGAGGTGAATGAATCAATGCACATTGAAAAGGCCAACATTGGTTCCAACGCTCTTGAGGCTATTACCAATGGAACCACCGAGGGATTAAAACTTGCCGTAAATGTAGGTGCCATGCTTTTGGTATTTATTGCTTTTATAGCCATGGCCAACTATCTGTTTGAAGACCTTATTGGTGCTAACACAGGTTTAAATGCCTGGGTTATGGAAAGCACTAACGGGCAGTATAGCGGGTTTTCACTTCAGTTTATTTTGGGCTATGTGCTCGCGCCAATCACCTGGCTAATGGGTGTGGCTAAAGAAGATATTGTTCTTGTTGGGCAGCTATTAGGTGAAAAGACCATCCTTAACGAATTTGTGGCCTATGTAAGCTTAGGTGATATGGTAAAGGCCGGGAAGTTTGTTTCGCCAAAATCAGTAGTGATCGCCACCTACATACTTTGTGGGTTTTCCAATTTTGCCAGCATTGGTATTCAGATTGGTGGGATTGGTTCACTGGCGCCATCTCGCAAAGCAGACCTTTCTAAACTAGGCTTTAAAGCTTTGATTGGTGGTACACTGGCTTCGCTGTTTACAGCGGTTATAGTGGGGATGTTGATTTAACGAGGAGCGAGATTTACGGAACCCTGACAGGGTTAATCAGCAAACACTAATAACCCTGTCAGGGTTTACTCCTCTAATTTATCTGCGATAAAACCCCTTCCGTTTCCAACTCTGTTTTCAGGTTAAAGTAAACCTCCATTGTTTCGGTGGTAAGATGAATAAAGTGGCCATCACCATTTTTTACTACCCGTACTTCTTTTTGGTCAGAGGCTCTTATGAAGTTGCCCTTTTTGATAAGGCCTAACGACATGCCTCCGGTTCCGCTTAATTCAGGTAGTTCAGCAATAACTTCAATACTGGTAATGTCATCCTTATGGATTTCCACCCCCCCTGCACCTTTTATTATCAGCTCGTTTTCTTCTACATAAATATCATTACTGCTAAAGGCCTTGCTTAAAAAAAAGAAGGAGGGAAACAACACAACAAGCAAAAGGATAACTTTTTTCCAGTTTTTCATTCGGATCTTTTTGAGTCGTCAAAAGTAAGTATTGAAGGAGGTAAACTTCGCTTTGTGGAAAGAATGTTAGCAGTTAAAATTCCCCTTGTGCAATCTTGCAGGGGATTGATTTTATCTTTGAAACCACAGTAAATACACCATGAAGCAGTACCACGATTTGATGCAACGTGTGCTTAACGAAGGCGCACAGAAAGGAGATAGAACAGGAACAGGAACACTTTCAGTTTTTGGTCACCAAATGAGGTTTAACCTTGCAGAGGGCTTTCCGTTGGTTACTACTAAAAAGGTTCACCTAAAATCCATCATTCATGAGTTGCTGTGGTTTTTACAGGGAGATACCAATATTCGTTATCTGGTTCAAAATGGTGTGAACATCTGGAATGAATGGCCATTTCAAAATTACCTGAATGAAACCGGTCAGGCCTCAGGTATTCCCAAGTATTCTGATGAGTGGAAAAGTAAACTCCAAGAGTTTAAGCAAAGTGTAATTGACGATGCAGCTTTCGCTG
>CAXBJE010000040.1:0-12911 GCA_963975525.1 uncultured Owenweeksia sp.
CCAATCCGTGTGGAACAACATCAGATACCATACAGGTAATAGTAGATAAGCCTGTAAACGTAAACTTAGGACCAAACCGTTCAATTTGTAACGGTACTTCAACTAAGCTATCCGTTCCTTTTTCACCCAGCTCCACCTATTTTTGGCAAAATGGCTCCACTGGTCATCAGCTAAATGTTACCCAAGCCGGTGTGTATCACGTGGCAGTTACAAACGCATGTGGTACTTACCGAGATACAGTTGTAATTTCTGTTGACAACCCTCAAACCGTATCACTTGGGCAGGACATAATAAACTGTAGCAACAACCCAACAGTGCTTACAACTCCTGCCGGTCTTACCGGATCATTTTTGTGGAGCAATGGTTCTAAAGCATCATCTCTATCGGTTACAACATCTGGTAAATATTGGGTAAGAGTTACAAATGCCTGTGGTGTAACTGCAGACACCGTAGATGTTGCCTTTGTGGGTCCCGGAAAACTTTTTGCTACGGACACCATCTTGTTCTGTAATTCTGGAAACTTAGTACTAAAAAGCCCGGTAAACACCGGAACTCATTTGTGGAGCACTAACGCCACTACCACTTCAATTAATATTACACAAGCGGGTAAATATTGGTTAACTGTTACATTGCCATGTGGCACTTTCTCTGACACTATTTATTTGATTGGAAGCAGCAGTAACCTGGTTAACCTTGGACCCAATGTGTTGCTATGCCCCGGTGATTCTGTGATTTTAGATGCGGGTAACCCTGGAAGTCAATTTATTTGGCAAAATGGAGCTACCTCTCAAACCCTTAAAACAGATACTGCCGGTAAGTTTTGGGTTGGTGCAAATAATGGATGTGGTTTTGTGTACGATACCGTTCTGGTAAGTATTAGCCCTTTGCCAAAAATTAACGTCAAAGACACGGTTTACGTTTGTCAGGGCAACTTAGCTTCCATAAACGCTGGTACTTTTGGCCCTCAAACCACATATTTGTGGAGCGATAACAGTACATCTCGTATAAACTCCAATCTTGGTCTTGGAACACATTGGCTTACAGTATCAAATCAATGTGGTACAGTAACTAAAAGCTTCGTAGTTAAAACAATTGCCGCTGTAAATCTTGATTTAGGAAAGGACACTGTATTTTGTGAAGGACAAATAGTTCTTAAAAGCAGGGTATCAAAAAATGGAAACCAGTTTCTTTGGTCTCAAGGTGGAAATACCACACAAAACCTAACAGTTACCAGATCAGGTTCATACTGGCTGAAGGTTACCAATGCCTGTGGTGTTTATACCGACACGATAAATGTTCAGATTAACCATAAGCCCGCACCCATTATTAATGACACCATTTACAAGTGCCCGGGCAGTAGTGTTTTAATTTCAACAAATGGCTTTGGCAACACTACCTACCTTTGGAGTAACGGAAGTACCCTGCCTCGAACAACCGCAACAACCGCAGGGATGTCCTGGTTAAGTGCATCTAATATTTGTGGTAGTTTAAACGATACGGTATATGTTGTTGATAAGAATCTGGCGTCATTTTCTCTAGGTAAGGATACATCGTTTTGCAGTATGTTATCGCTTACAATAAACCTTCGTCAGCCCGGAATTGACTCTGTAATCTGGAAAAATGGCCAAAAGCTAAGCTCCATTAAAATCACAAATTCAGGGACGTATTGGGCAACTGCTTATGGAGCATGTGGTGTAATGACAGATACCATAGTAGTGGATGTTAAAAATCGCCCTTTAAGAAAACTGAAAGACACCTCTTTTTGTGCAGGATCTTCGGTTTCATTGAACGTTGCACAAAAAGATGCGATTGCATATTTATGGAGTACAAACGATACAACTCCGTCAATAACTGTTTCTTCTCCGGGATGGTACTCGGTTTATATAACCAGCCGTTGCAACACCATTAAAGACTCGGCCTATGTAAATGCAGTTTTACCACTTCCTGCCATCAACCTTGGCGCTGATACTCTTTTTTGTGCCGGGCAGTTGGTATTGAACCCTGGTAACTTTGCAAAAGCCAGTTACAAATGGTCAACAAACGACACCTCTCGCAGCATTACTGTTTCTCAAACCGGGATGTACTACGTAGAAATTTCAAACTCGTGCAATAAGGTTTACGATACCATTAATGTTGTAGTTACGGGCCCACCTCAAATGGTGTTGGGTAACAATGTTAAGTTTTGCGGTGGGAGCACCCTAAATCTTAACGCTCAAAACCCGGGCTGTACTTATAGTTGGAACAATGGTGACACTTCGCAAACACTTAGTGTAACTGCCGCGGGCAAGTATTGGGTAACTGTTGCCAACGCATGTGGAACAATAACCGATAGTATAAATGTAATTGTAGAAAACCCACTTTCAAATATTAATTTAGGTCGTGATACGGCAATTTGCGCGGGGGATTCTATCTTACTTGATACCCAAATACCAGGTGTATTTACTAAATGGAAGAACGGGTCAAACATGCCAAGTATTTATGTAAAACAAACTGGTGATTATTGGGTACAGGTATCTAACTCATGTGGAAGATGGGAAGACACCATTCATGTTGAAGTGTTGGATGTGCCTACCTTTTCTCTTGGAAACGATACTTCGATATGTGCAGCCGGAGGAACTCAACTTTTAGAAGCTCCTGCCAACATGCAAAGCTATTTATGGAAAGATGGTAGCACAGCCTCAACCTTCTTGGCTACCTCTGCCGGAAAGTATTGGGTAACCATTGGCAACAAGTGTTTTGCTTACACAGATACCATTGTCCTTACCGAGGACTTCCCAATCCATATTGATTTGGGCCCTGATACTACGCTTTGTTATGGACAATCGCTTGAGCTGAGTGCCAATTTGCAGCATCAAAACTTTAAATGGAGTAACAGCAATAACTCAGTGCCTACACAAACTATTACTGAAAGTGGAAAATACTGGTTGGAGGCCAACAATAGCTGTGGCGTATTTTCAGATACCATAAACGTAACCTTTGAAAAGCCAATCAATACAGCAACTGTTGATACTACAATCTGCGATGGTGATGTAGCCACTTTTGATCTATCTGATGTCAAAGAAGATTTTACGTGGTACGATGGAAAAAAAGATAAGGTTAGACAATTTGACAAAGAAGGTGATTACACAATTAGCCTGAATAATCAGTGTGGTAATTTCACCAGAACCTACAGTGTAAATGTTACTTTTTGTGAGTGCCCATTTTTTGTAGCCAATGCATTTTCGCCCAATGGCGATGGTACAAATGATGAGTTTAAAGTAGGTCATAGCTGTGATCTTTCAGAATACAGTATTCAGATATTCAACCGTTGGGGACAAATGGTTTATGAGGGTCATGATGCCGATGAAGGCTGGGATGGAACTTATAAAGGAACCGAAGCCGCGGTGGGTATCTACACTTACAAAATTTCGTACATGTGGTATGTATATGGAGTTGATCATGTAAAAGAACATACAGGTATGCTTACCCTTATGCGCTAAGCCACATTTGGTTTGTAATTTTGCCGTATGGCAGAACAAGAAGAAAAATTCACCAAACTCGCTGACCTAGGCGAGTTTGGTCTTATAGACCGTCTCACAAAAAACTTTCCACTACGCAATGCTTCCTCTATAAAAGGGGTTGGTGATGATTGCGCAGTATTAGAAAATCTGGACAAACAAACCGTTGTAACCTCTGATGCGCTGATTGAAGGCGTACACTTTGACTTTACCTACGTATCGCCAATGCACTTGGGATACAAGGCTGTAATGGTTAATCTCTCTGATGTGTATGCCATGAATGCCATGCCCAAACAGATATTGGTAAACCTTGCCGTATCTAATCGCTTTGGGGTAGAGTTTCTCGATCAGATTTACGAAGGAATGCGAATTGCTTGTGAGGAACATGAAGTGGATCTTGTTGGTGGCGATACCACCTCTTCCTTTTCGGGGATGATGATAAGCATAACGGCCATTGGCGAGGCTTATGATAAGGATATTGTTTACCGATCAGGTGCTAAGCCTACCAACCTTATTGTAGTTTCGGGAGACTTGGGCGGTGCTTATATGGGCTTACAATTGTTGGAAAGGGAGAAGGAAGTGTTTAAAGCCGATCCTGATATGAAGCCTCAACTCGAAGGGCACAACTATGTTCTTCAGCGCCAGTTAAAGCCTGAAGCGCGCAAGGATGTTATTCAGATTTTAGAAGGGCTTGGTGTAAAGCCAACTTCCATGATTGATATTTCGGATGGTCTTAGTTCAGAGACCATTCACCTGTGTAAATCATCCAAGGTGGGTGCTCGCCTTTACGAAGAAAAAATTCCGATCGACCCTACGGTGTATAAGCTTTGTGAGGAGTTTAATCTAACAACAACCACTGTTGCACTAAATGGTGGAGAGGACTATGAATTGCTTTTTACAGTGGATATAAATGACCACGATAAAATAAAGGGAAACCCAAACCTTACCGTGATTGGGCACATCACCGAAAAGGAGGATGGAATGAACCTAATGACCAGAGATGGGCAAGTAATGCCTTTAACAGCACAGGGTTGGGACGCGCTTCTTAACAAGGAGGCCTAGTTATCAGAAAATTATAATCACCCAAACCTGTTAAATTATCCGTGCAGTGAAATAAGTGATTGAAGTGTGGAGTTATTTTGCCCTAACTATAACTCACTGTTACACAATGAAAACAAAAGCGTTTTTCCTTTTTGGGCTTCTTTCGTTCATTTCTTTTGCCTTATCGGCACAGCAAAGCAAGGTTCCTGCTTTTAAGATTCAGGATTTTTCGGTGTTGCCCTCCGGGCAGATGTACAACGCAACACCAGCCACCATTCTGGATTTTACGGATCTTACCCCGGGGTCAGCCATATTGGCCAGAGATTATTCTGGTTTTGAATATTCGGAATATGGTACCACCAATGGGGCAGGGGGCTTTGAGGTAATGCTTGGTTTGGGTTTAAGAAATCAGGAGAAAACCGGATATCGCCAAAACTCACAACTTAGGGTTGGATTGGGCTATTCCTCTTTAAGCAGCCTTAATGCCAGCTACTATCAAAACGAAAGAAAGCCTTATGATACGCTGGTTTCAAGCCAAACCGGCAACAGCGTTTTTGTAGATTCTGTGATAAACAGAAACCTGAACATGCAGTATAACACAGATAATCTGAGATTGGATGTTTCAATGATATTCAGAACTGCCGGCACCTCGCGCTGGTCATTATATGGTGGTGTTGGTGTAAGGGCCAATTACTCTTTTAATGGTTATACATCTGTAAACTATTATGTACAACGCGGTACGGAGCAGGAGCGGCAGGATTATAAAGGCTATTATGGCTACGGAGCCGATTATGAAATGGGCGAGAACGAAAATGAAATTTTTAAGTCGAACGCCAGTTCTTTTGGTGGTGCGGTTTATGTGCCGCTTGGCGCGGATGTGCGTTTCGGCAAAACCAGCGAATTCTGGAGAAAGATTCATCTTTTTGGTGAACTACGCCCAGGTATAGATTTTTCTAACATCCCGGATTACGGATCAGTAACGCAAGGCTTCCTACAGTTTGGCGTTGGGGTAAGGGTAACGGGGTAGTATATAGAACTTTTTTAAAGGAGCAAAACCAACGGCAGCGGCTAATTTTGCGTCAATACACACGGGTGGTTTAAATAATCCCATGATGCAAAATATCAGAATCGCATTTACTTTGGTCTTGCTCCTTTCTTTATTTAATGTGTATGGTCAGGCCGATACTAAAAAGCCACCCATGTTTCGATTATACACGTTGGGTGCTACACCAGACTATCAGTTAATGCAAAAATCCTGGGCGGGGATGGAGGGTTATCGCCACATGGCTCCGCATTCAGATATTTTATCAAAAGATCTTTCTGGATATAAAATTGAAAGAAGCAGCCAATCTACTTACACCGGGCTGGAGTTGCTTGCTGAGTTTGCGATTCGTAATATAAATAGCCCCACATATAATAAGAGGCTGTTCTGGCAAGTTGGATTGGGATATTCACTAGGCTCAAATTTTGGTCAAGCTTTTGAGTTTATTGATAGTATAAGGATTGATACAAGTCAATCTTTAATGACAGGGAACCAAAATTTTACCGATTCTATATCCTTTGAATATTTTAATGGTAATTTTTCATCAGATCAAATTAGATTGCATTTGTCAGTCGCTTACCGTTTTGTGGATGTTTGGAAATTATCACTCTATATAGGTGGTGGAGGTTATGTAGGTTATAGTGTGGATAATAGCTTTGACTTGTATTACTCACAAAGAAGTAGCTATATGTACACTGGTCCAGACTACGACTGGCCCAATTATCGGGAAGCCTCGGATAGTGAGTTGAGGGAAAGTGTACGCTATCCTAGCCGTTTTGGAGGCGGTGCTTTTGTATTTTTTAGAGAGAAGTTTACGTTTGGTCCTCACCATCGCCACGAATGTTACGCAGAAACCAGAGTAGGAAAGGACTTTGTTGAGCTGCCATATTACGGTTCTAAAGGCAGGCCGTTTTTTCATTTGAGTATAGGATACCGGATATATTTAAAAAGAACCTAAACTTCCTACCTCAAAAATCCCTTAATCCCTTTAACCACCTCTTCGGTATCTTCCAAATGTGCCATGTGGCCATTTTCGGTAATCAGAGCCGTTACATTTTCTGCAATCAGTTGTTCCTGCAGTAATTCAAAAGGAATGGCGGGGTCGTTTTTACCGGCAATAAATAGCACTGGGTAGGGCCCAAAATGTAGAAGCACTTCTCGGTCGGGCCGGATTTTCATTCCCTCCAAAGCGGCAATTACACCTTGCTTTGAAGTGGCCAAAGCTTTGGCCTTTACATCACTCACCAACTCTTTAAGCACTTTCAGGTTTTCCGGATTAAACAAATTAGGGATAGCCACTTTGATAAACGCCTTATGATTTTGTTTTACCAATTCGATGGCTCGGTCACGGTCTTTCTGTTTGGTTGGCGAATCTGCACGTGCATTGGAGTTCATAAGGATAATGCCCTTTACCATATCGGGATGCAATTCCGAGAAAGCGAGACAAACATAACCGCCCATGGAGTGCCCTGCCAAAAACACCTTCTTCAATTTTAGATGATCCAAAAGTGCCTTTACCACTTCAGCCATTTCTTCCATGGTGTGTATGTAACCAAGGTTATCGGATTTTCCGTGCCCGGGAAGGTCTAGCGTAATTTTACGGTAAGATTTGGGGAGGTTCTCAATAATGCCATCCCACATACTTTGTTCTTCTAAAAACCCGTGGAGGAATAGGATGGCGGGGCCACGATGATGGGCTGTGTAACTAAAGTTTACATTCTTAAACTGAAAAGTGCTCACCGAAAATGCTTTTAAACCTAATATTTAAAGGGGCGGCAAATCTATTAAATTGAGGAAAGAAGAAAGGTGTATTAAAGTAATGACGAACTGCCAATATTGGTTAAAATGAGTTTGATTTACTTCGGAAGAACCTCCAATTTTTCAGGTCCTTTTGAAAAAACAATCTTGTTACCCGATACTATTTTGAAGCCGGAATAGGTAACAGGGATAGTAACATTTCCTTCGGCATCCAGCATCCCGTAAGCTCTGCTTTTGTGTAACACAAACGTGTTGTGCGTAGGTATATAGTACATGTTTTGATACCCATCAAGCTCATAGGTTTTTTGGGTATCAACATTATAAATCAATCCATAACCCTGTGGAATGGTTTTTTTAAAGAGGATAAAAAGGAGTTCATCCTGTTCATTGTATTTGGGCATAAATTCATTGTAGGCAAACGGCACAACAGTATCCAACTGTCGATTTAACATACCCCAGCCCTTATTCTTTTTGTAAACAAAAAAATTGTTGTCCAACAGAAATATCTTCACATAATCCATCGGTAAAACGGAATTGCCTAAACTATCTATTAGGCCGCAACGCACGTCAGAAGGAGATATGTTAGTCAAATCACCCGTTGGTTGGCTTTTGTTTGGTGGCACCACCCCAACATTAAAAACCCTGTAATAGCCATCCGGCAGGTTTTGGCGGTGCATTTGGGCTGTGTTGCCGTTGTATAAATTATGCTGATGAAGTCGATTATGGGTAAGATGTGGCGTTACATAGCCTACCGAACGAAAGGAAAATTTCCGGACATCCTCAGTTGAAAGGGAAGTATTAAAGACACGTGTTATATGGCCGATTGTATCCCTAAAGAAATAAACATTTCCCATAGCTCTATAAGCATGTGCCGATGGAGGTATTGACATGGCCTGAGCTCCGAAATCTAACTGTCGGGCCAATTGTTCATAGTAATTCACATAGTCAATGGCAATTAGTTGTTCGCCATTTCTAAAAGGGTAATAAAGAGTATCAGGACCTGAAATATCCTGGGATAATGAAGTGTCCACCGCCCAAAGTTGAGCTGAGGCTGAAGAAAAGGCCAACAATCCAAAGAGAATGAAGATGTAATTTCTCATGCTTAAATGTACAACGGAGATATTATCTCACATCGTGTAAACGAAAAAGCGCGCAGTTTCCTGCACGCTTTTATCATTCATCAGTTTATTGATATTTATTAACCCAAAGCCTATTTATTCATAAAAGCCTCTACATCCTCAACCTCAATCGGAATTTCCTTTGTAAGGTTCAGTAATCCGTTTTCGGTAATTACTAAATCATCTTCAAGGCGAATCCCTAAATTCTCTTCAGGAATGTAAATACCGGGTTCGCAGGTAAACACCATTCCCACTTCCATGGGTGCTGTCCAAAGTCCGGCATCGTGAGTATCTAAGCCTATATAATGGCTGGTGCCATGCATAAAATACTTTTTATAGGCTGGCCAGTTCGGGTCCTGATTTTTCACTTCTTCAGCCGTAATCAGTTTTAAGTCCAGCAGCTCCTTCGTCATAATCTCACCTACCTCTTTATGATAATCATTAAGGGTATTGCCAGGTACCAAAAGCTTCTCAGCGCCTTTTTTAACTCTTAGCACAGCATTGTAAACTTGCTTTTGGCGTTCAGTAAACTTTCCGTTTACCGGAAAGCAGCGCGTAACATCACAGGAGTAATTGGCATATTCGGCACCCACATCAAACAGTACCAATTCGCCATCGCGTAGTTGGTCGTTATTTTCTATATAATGGAGCACGCACGCGTTATATCCACCACCGATGATAGGCGTATAAGCAAAGCCACGACTGCGGTTTCGTAAAAATTCGTGCATGAATTCGGCCTCCAGTTCATATTCCCACTTTCCGGGAGCCATAAATTCCATAACGCGCTTATACCCTTTGGTGGTAATATTTGCAGCCACTTGCATGGCAGCAATTTCATCTTTGGTTTTAAGGGCGCGCACCTGATGCATTATTGGGGCACTGCGCTGATAAGTATGAGCGGGGTATTTGGTTTTGCACCATTTTACAAAACGGGCTTCGCGGGTTTCCACTTCCAGATTGGCTCTTAGGTGCTCATTGGTGTTCAGATACACATTTTCGGTATGGCTCATCACTTCATTAAATACACGCTCAAACTCGGTTAGCCAAAAAACGCTTTTGATTCCACTCAATTCATACGCCTGATCCTTGTCTAGTTTGGCGCCTTCCCATACGGCAATATGGTCGTTTGTTTCTTTAAGGAAAAGCATTTCGCGATGCTCCGGCTTATAGGCATCCGGAAAAATAACCAGGATGCTTTCTTCCTGATCTACTCCGCTTAGCGCGAGAATATCACCGTGCTGACGGAAAGGTAAAGTACTGTCAGAACCTGTTGGGAAAATATCGTTGCTGTTAAATACAGCAAGGGATTTTGGCTTAAGGTGGCTCCTGAATTTATCGCGATTTTGGATATAAACGTCTTTGGGGAGTTGTTGGTATCTCATACTGTATTTATTGAATTGCCAATGTTTTGGATAGGCAAAAGAACTTAGATTTTTTTGGCCAACCAAAGATTTAGCAGCGGGAAGTAAGTGGTCCCAGTCTGCTGTTGATTATACCATGTTCAAACTTACCATTCTATAATCAGTCTAAATAGTAGCAATAGTTGAAGTGTGCGCCTCTCAACCTTACTTTTGCGTTTCAGGAAAAAATTTAAGATTACACTCAATGAGCACAAATTCAGGGCTTCTTAAGACCTCCATAGCCAGAAAAGTAGCTATGTCGCTGTCTGCACTCTTCTTGCTTATTTTTTTGTTGCAGCATTTTGCAATCAACTTTACCTCAGTTTTTAGCGAGGAGACCTTTAATGATCTCTCCCATTTTATGGGAACCAATCCGCTGATTCAGTTTGTAATGCAACCCGTTTTGGCGTTTGGTGTGGCATTTCACTTTATTATGGGCTTTATTCTGGAGGCTAAAAACAGAAAATCTCGTCCTACCGCTTATGCCAGCTACAATGGCGGAGCCAATAGCAGTTGGATGTCTCGCAATATGATTTACAGTGGTTTGGTGATACTCCTGTTTTTGGGTCTTCACTTCTATGATTTCTGGTTCCCGGAAATTGCACATAAGTACATTCAATCCCATCCGGAAGACCCGACCAGATATTATGGTGAGCTAGTAGAAAAGTTTCATGACCCGATACGCGTTGGACTTTACTGCCTGGCCTTTGTGTTTTTAGCCCTGCACCTGTTGCACGGTTTTCAATCGGCTTTCCAGTCTTTGGGTGCCCGTCACAGCAAATACACTCCGGCTATTCAAAAAATAGGTACACTATACTCCTACCTTATTCCTGCTGGCTTTATTTTCATTGCCATATTTCATTATGTAAACTCTCTCAACCACTAAGAAATTTACTATGAGCTTAGATTCTAAAATTCCAGAAGGGCCATTAGATAAGAAGTGGCAAAATCATAAAAACAACATTAAACTGGTTAACCCTGCCAATAAGCGCTCAATAGACATTATTGTGGTGGGTACCGGTTTGGCAGGAGGTTCAGCAGCAGCTTCCCTTGCGGAGATGGGGTATAATGTAAAGGCTTTTTGCTTTCAGGATAGCCCACGCAGAGCACACTCTATTGCAGCGCAAGGGGGTATAAATGCCGCCAAAAATTACCAAAACGATGGTGATTCAACCTACCGTCTTTTCTACGATACCGTAAAAGGTGGCGATTACCGCTCGCGTGAAGCGAATGTGTACCGCTTGGCTGAGGTATCAGCAAATATTATTGACCAATGTGTGGCGCAGGGAGTTCCCTTTGCGCGCGAGTATGGTGGTATGCTGGATAACCGCTCTTTTGGTGGGGTACAGGTAAGCCGTACATTTTATGCCAAGGGGCAAACAGGTCAGCAGTTATTGCTTGGTGCTTATTCGGCCATGAGCCGCCAAATTGGTAAAGGAAAAATTAAGATGTACAACCGCCATGAGATGCTTGACCTTGTGGTTGTAGGTGGTAAGGCGCGTGGTATTATTGCCCGTAATCTTATTACTGGCGAAATTGAAAGACATTCTGCCCACGCGGTAGTTATAGCTTCTGGTGGTTATGGAAACGTATTTTTCCTTTCTACTAATGCCATGGGTAGCAACGTTACTGCCTCCTGGAAAATCCATAAAAAGGGAGCCTACTTTGCCAACCCTTGTTATACTCAAATTCACCCAACCTGTATTCCGGTTTCTGGCGATCACCAGTCTAAGCTTACGCTGATGAGTGAATCACTTAGAAATGACGGACGTATTTGGGTACCAAAGAAAAAGGAGGATGCTGAAGCTATTCGTGCAGGAAAGCTAAAACCAACCCAACTTAAAGAAGAAGTGCCACGCGATGTGGCTTCAAGGGCTGCTAAAGAGCGTTGTGATGCCGGCTTTGGTGTAAATGCAACAGGTGAGGCTGTATATCTGGATTTTGCTTCGGCAATTCAGCGTTATGGTAAAGAGGCGGCTTTGGTACAAGGAGAGGATGTAAATAACAAAGACCTTGTGACTAAACTGGGTAAGGAGGTTGTAAAATCCAAGTATGGTAACCTCTTCCAGATGTATGAGAAAATTGTTGCTCAAAACCCCTACGAAACGCCAATGATGATTTACCCAGCGGTGCATTATACCATGGGTGGTGTTTGGGTAGATTATAACCTTATGAGTACCATACCGGGATGTTATGTTGCTGGTGAGGCCAACTTTTCCGATCATGGTGCAAACCGCCTGGGAGCATCTGCATTGATGCAGGGATTGGCAGATGGATACTTTGTATTGCCTTACACTATTGGTGATTTCCTTGCGGATGACATCCGTACAGGGACCATTTCAACTGATTTGCCAGAATTTGTTCAGGCTGAGAAGGAAGTGAAAGAGCGTATAGATTTCTTTATTAATAATAAAGGAACTCACTCTGTAGACCATTTCCACAAGCGCTTGGGTAAAGTAATGTGGGATAAGGTAGGAATGGCCAGAAATGCACAAGGCCTAAACGAAGCGATTGCTGAAATCCGCCAGATAAGAGACGAATTTTGGAAAGATGTAAGAGTGCCTGGTAGTAACAATGAGTTTAATCAGGAACTGGAGAAAGCAGGCCGTGTGGCTGATTTCCTTGAGCTGGCTGAACTATTTGCTGTTGATGCACTTCAAAGAGAAGAATCATGTGGAGGTCACTTCCGTGAAGAAAGCCAGACTGAAGAAGGTGAGGCCAAGCGAGATGATGAAAACTTTACCTATGTAGCAGCTTGGGAGTATACCGGAGATCCTGGTAAGGCCAATTTGCACAAAGAGGAGTTGAAGTACGAAAACATAGAGCTTAAGCAGAGATCGTATAAGTAGAAAAGAGGTTATAAGTTAAAGGTTACAAGTTATGGCTAGCGTAAAATCATTTGAAGACCTGGAATGCTGGAAAGCATCTAAAGAGTTACGAATTTTTGCTTCAAAACAGGTAATCAAAAATTTCCCTTCTGATGAACGATATGCCTTGACAAGTCAACTAAGACGGTCTTCAAGATCAGTTTCTGGTAACATTGCCGAAGGATATG
>CAXBJE010000041.1:0-12897 GCA_963975525.1 uncultured Owenweeksia sp.
CCTGCCGCTATTTCTATACTGCCTACTTGCTGTTCTGCCATAAGGTTAATGGTATAACTACCGGCCACAAAGGTGTTATCCAAAATAATTGACGCTCCTGTACCCGGAACCACATCTGTGCTCCAGTTTGTTGCATCACTCCAATTGCTCGTGGCACCGCCTCCATCCCAGCGGATAATACTTTCAGTAATGGAGAAGTCATCAATAGCCATATCGCTGGTAAAACTTACACCAGTTTGTCCTTCAAACCGAAAAACCACACGCTTGCCTACATAATCGCTTAGATCAATACTTTGAGTAAACCAGCTGTTTCCAAGGTTCTGGTCATTGCTCCATACAGCCTCCCATTCGCCTTGATTATATATGCTCAGGATAAGATTTCCCATGTAATTTCCATACATATGGCAGGCAAAATTCAGTGTTGGATTTTCGGCATCATATAAATCGAAAACAGGGGAGTAAAGGATCATTTCACTTTCAAAACAGTTGGTAGCCTCGGTATATAGATATCTGCCCGATCCAGAAGTGTTATCACCAGAAGGACCCGTATTGCTGCTGGAGGTTGCTCCGGATAACACGACCCAGTCGCTATTATCTGTTTGGAGTGCATTCAACCAATCGGCACTAAGCAGGCAAATTTCATTACAACCACCCGTGGGTGTGCAGGTGCTGAATGCATCAAAATTTTGGGTGTAGGGTACAGCGGTTCCAGATGTTACTGATATATAAGCTGCTTTAGTTTCCACATCTGCTCCAAAAGTATTTGTAGAGGTAAGTTCAACCTGATAATTACCAGTACTTGTAAACTGTACTACCGGGTTTTGAGATGAGGCAGTGGTGCCTTGAAGAAATACCACATTGTTAGGGGAAAAACTCCAGCTCCAGCTTGTGGGGTTGGCTGATGACTCATCCGCAAATTTTACGGGCATGTCTATACCAGCCCGCTCTGTGTTAGCACTAAATTTTGCAAGAGGCGCTTTATCTCCAAAGGCATCACAGCTAAATAGGCCACGGCCATGAGTGGCCGCAATTACCTGCTTATCAGAGTCACGTATTTGCAACATATCAACCCTCACATTTGCCAGGCCGCTGGTGCTGGGCACCCAAGTGGGCGAACCGGCATCAAAGTTTGCAGTGCTCCATACACCCAGTTCCGTTGCCACTATGGCTTCGGTGTAATCATTAGGGTTAAATAAAAACCAGCGTATAGGCATATCAGGAAGATTGCCTTCTCTGCTGGCCCAGCTTGAACCTCCATTGGTGGTAAACCATACAGAGGTAACACCATAGTTGAAGAATGTAACGGCCAGGGTGTCTTCTGAGCCACCAATAGCTATGCTCGAAATAGCTCCGGAAGGAAATGACCCGCCTGAAATATTAGTGCTTGAAGGGCTGCCATCGGCTGTAGTCACTTTAAATAGGTTACCTGCCTCTGTACCTACATAAAGCGTGGTAGAAGCAGTGGTATGTGGAGACACAGTGAGAGCTGAGGCATCAGCTCCCAAAGCAACCGAAATGGTTGTAGGAGTTGTGCCGCTGGAACCCACCGTTTTTCTGGTAATAGCCGAAGAGGAATAGGCGGCATAAAGTATGTTTTGCTCGGAATCATAGGCCGCGGGGTTAATAAAGGAGCCATTGGCATTGCTGCCGTCATCAATAAAGTCGCTGAAAGTCTGTCCTCCATTATAAGAGATGAAGTAGTTGTTGTAAACGTAGGAGGTTATCATTGTGTCCCCTTCGTTTTGATCGATAAAACAAAATGCTCCATCTCCACCAGTAGCTTCTGAAGTGCTGCCCAAACCAAATTTGTTAAAAAGCTGGGTGCCGTTGTCCTGCGCCCCGGCCAGGTAGGTATTAACCCCTTCATTTGGGTGTATGGCCCCGGCATAAAACTGTGTTACATTATATCCATTATTTCTTGGTTGGATGGCGTTTGTGGTGGCTGCATTTGTAATATCACTACAATAGAAAATACCACCATCGTTTCCAAAAACCACTTCTGTAGAGGAGCCTGGCCTATATATGGCCTGGTGCTGATCTGCATGCACAAGGGCACAACTAAGCAGGGATAAATTGTTGTTGTTGCTCCATTTAGATATCTGATCCCAATTGGTGCCGCCATCATCGGTGCGGAAAAGGTCGATCCCACCAACAATTACATCGTCTTCATCAGTAGGGTTCACTACGGCAATCAGGTCATACCCCGCCTGCCCACGTGAGAAATCTGTGTTGGGAATGCCATTATCATCATCGGCTGGCTCTACAATTCCGCTCCAACTTGTGCCGCCATTTGTGGTTTTAATAATTGTATCTACTACTGATAAATCTTCTATAATAGCATATACATAGTTAGCATTGGAAGGTGCACAGGCCAGTTCAACCCGACCATAATTATTACTAACTGATCCTGTGTATCGAAGAGTGTATGACGTTCCGTTACTGGAGCTATAAATACGTCCGCCACCTCTGTCAGTAAGGCCGTAGGGGCTTACATCTGTGCCCACCCAAAGGTTATTACTTGCATCCAGTTCAAGGTCTGAGGCTGCAGCCGGCCTTGATTCTCCGGGAATGTTAGGTAACACCTGTGTCCAAGTGGTACCTCCATTAGTTGACCGTTGCACTCCAGCATCATCTGAACTGTGAAAGTCGCCTTCATAATATCTCCCGGTAGTCCCTGCATACACAACACTACTGCCACTTTCATCACGCACCACAATGTCGTTTACGTAATAAAAGGTTGCGGTAGATGAAAGTTGGTTCCAGGTTTGGCCGGCATCGGTGGTTTTCCAAATGCCCGCACCACGGCTGGCTCCGGTAAAGCTTTCCCCCGTACCCACATACCAAATACTGTCATTGTTAGGGTCAGCGGCTATACAGGTTACAGCCAGGTTGTCCCAAAAGTCGTCAACCGAAACCCACGACCCTCCGGATGAGGTAATGTCATTGTTGTACCAAAGGCCACCGGTAACACCACCAGCCCATACTTTTTTGATAGAAGCATCCGTGGGGTCAAATAGTATGGCACGTGTTCGTCCACCCACGTTATTGGGGCCACGCTCCACCCAAGGAGCTGTGGAATCACCGGGTGCGGTTTCTATTTGGCGATATTGCCTAATCTGGGTAAGTACAGGTAGTAACCTTTCCGGGGCCGGGCGGCCAAGGTCAGGATCTTTGGTTCGTTCAAAATCCTGCAACCAGGCACCCTCAGGTGTAAGTTGCTTGTTTTTAGCAGATTTTAGTTTAGAATGATTTTGGCTACAGCCTGATAGAAGTGCGATAGTGGCAAATAGCAATAGTTTAGGGAACTTCATGGAAACCTGAATTTCAAATGGTCGGGGAAGTTATAAAAAAAGGAAAGGGATTATTGATGCTGAATATTTGTAGTAATAATATTATAGATATATTCGCGTTCACACAACAACAGGGAACTTAACCACTTATTAATATCATAGTACCCTATTGTAAATATGTTAGCAAACAGTCTTATTGATCGCTCCTTTAAACTGGAGTTGGATGTAACCGAAAATCAATGTATAGTTCAGGTACTGGGAATGCCAGCTGGTTGTTACAGCTGGAGCATTGTGGATTTAAACGCCTATATTATTTCTTCTGGTAGAATGGCTTTGAGCAATCAGGATACATTTTCTGTAAGATTAGACAGTATTGTGCCAGGGCAATACATACTTTCCCTTAGCGAAGAAGGAAAAGGAACCAGGCATCTAAAACTGGTGGTTTAAAAGAAAACAGAATTCCTCCATTTACACTATCATTAAAATGAAAAATGCCCCTTTGAAAATTTTCAAACGGGCATTTTGGTTTATCCAGATTTTTGTTCCCTTGAGTTTTGCGTGGGATAAATGAATGATTTCTGTGGTAATTGGGTGGTTTAGGGTAAGCAATGGGCTAATGATGAATAAAAAAAAAGCCTTAACTAACTTATATAAAGTTAATTAAGGCCATAATTTGTGGAGCTGGTGGGACTACAACAGATAAATCTCATGAGTTTCGCAAGTCCCTAAAAAGAGGGGTTGTGTAGTTGTTATTTCAATAGTATCAGATTAATAAGGTGATTTGAAAGTATAGAATGGAATTGCATGAGATTGAATAAAACGGTAGGTTGGTTGGATAACGGTTGAATAGATTTGCGAAATGGTTATCTTTGATTTGTTCAAACATTCAAAATTATGGCAACCGTTAAATTTCTGCTACAGAGTAAAAGTAGCAATGCGCCTATCTATGTGCGCCTATCAATAGGGAGAGGAAATACACCGACTCGAAAAACTGGTTTAAACTGCAATGCTCAGAATTGGAGCAAGGCAAAAGGATTTCCTATTCCTAAAGATACAGATACCAAAAAGGTTAAAGCAAACCTCAGTAAACTGGAGTTATCAATATTAAATGCCTACAATAGAGACAATGCCGAGGGGTTAACTATAGATGGGCAATGGTTAGAGGTGGTAATAGATTCTCACTTTGGTAGAAAGGTTCCTGAACAACTAGACTATTTAACTACCTACGGGCAGCACTTCATTGATAGATTACCATATAAGGTAACAGCCAACGGAGGGCTAGGGGTAAAGGTTAGCACCGTTAAGAAATACAAATCACTTCTTAGCAAACTAAAGGCCTTTGAAGTGCACGCTGGAAAGAGGTTTTTATTAAAGGAAGTTGATTTAAAGTATAGAGGGAGTCTAATTAAGTATTTAGCTGAGGTAGATGGGTTGGGTAATAATACCATTGGCCGCTATATCAAATTTGCAAAAACATTTGTACTAGATGCTCAAAAGAATGGGTATGAAATAAACGCTCAAATTCACGATTTTAAAGGTTTCACGGAGAAGGCGTCAAAGGTTACACTTTCATTTGAAGAACTTGACAAATTAAGGGCTACGAGTTTTGAAGATGACAATTTAGAGGCTGCAAAAGATTGGTTAATTATTGGTTGCTACACAGGGCAAAGGGTAAGTGACTTACTTAGAATGAAGTCGGAAATGATTACTGATTTTAATGGAATGAGTTTTATTGTTGTTACTCAAGTAAAAACTGGCAAAACCGTTCAAATACCAATACATTCTACTGTAGAAGGGATACTAAGTAAACGTGAAGGGCGATTCCCTTCTATCTTTAGTGGGAACTCGGATAGCAATTCAGCCCTTTTTAATAGATACCTTAAACGAGTGTGCCTAGAAGCTGGTATTGTAACTCCAACTGAGGGGGCGTTATTCAACACAGAAACAAAACGAACTGAGGCTGGCATATTTCCTAAATGGAAATTGGTTTCATCACATATTTGCCGAAGGTCTTTTGCAACTAACTTCTATGCAAATCAAAAATACCCAACACCCTTATTAATGAACATTACTGCTCATGGTAGCGAGAAAATGTTTCTTGAATATATAGGTAAACCGCCTTTAGATAAGAGTATGCAATTGGCTCAAATTTGGGCTCAAGAAAAAGAGAATTCTAGTGCTATAACTAAGTTGAGAATAGTAGAAAAAATGTAACTTAAAAGAGGTTGCTGGAGGTTTTTAGGAAAAATAAAATCATGCCAATTTTTCCCCTTGTAAACTAATATACAAGGGTTTATAAAGAGTTAAACTCAAGTATCTGAATAACAATAACTTTAGGTGTTGAAAAGATGTTGATTACTCAGGGTGCTAAAATTGAATGGGGCGGAATACGGTGGTATTTTTAATGAGAAAGGCACAAGACCTGCCTGAACAGAATCTCATGCCCTTGAAAGTCGGACGTCAAAGGTAACAAAGTTTAATTTTCAGGTAGGTCTGCCAAATATTAATTTATAAGAGCAGATAAATGGAGCAATTTAATTTTGTTGGACTTTCTCCTGAAAGTCTTAAAACGGCTATTTCGGATAGTCTTAAAAAGGAGCTGGAGCAGATTAGAAAGGAGTTTCAGCCAAAACAGCCCACCGAGTATTTAACAAGGCAAGACCTAGCTGATTTATTAAAGGTTGACCTCAGCACCGTACACAATTGGACAAAGAGTGGTAAACTCGTTCGATATGGCATTGGTAATCGAGTTTATTATAAACGCGAAGAGGTTGAAACTGCAATGCAACCCCTAAAAAGTTAGGATTATGGTTAAGGCAGATTATACTAGGCATATCTACAAGGTAGATAAGGCCTTAAAGACCTATACCGTATATCAACTAATCTCGGTAGAAAATGGCACAACTCAGTTAACTGAGAAACTTAGAATTGAAAACTATAGAGGTTATTCTGAGGCCACAGGCATAAAAGATTATTTACGTCTAAGGGACACAGGGAGTTGGAGTAGTTGTGAAAAAGTTACAGGGTTAAGGCCTTATGGAAAATCAGAGGTTTTTCACGGTAATAGAATGAAGGGCAAAAAGAGTCTTTTGATATTCCAGTTTTCAATTGATAGGCAAACGCTAATTATAGACGTTTTCAGAGCCTTTTATCCTTTCAATAAAGGAATACTACTTCAAATCCTTAAAACGCATTCTTACCACCTATAAACGATAAAAGGGAAGGTGTTCAACCTTCCCTCTATTGTTCAAACGTAACAACGTGGCAACGCGTTACGGTTCAAAGGTAAGGCATATCCACCTCAGCACAATTGATAGATTTTATCAAAATAGAGATACATGGGCTGATCCCACTAACATTGCGAGCAAATCCTTTGCTGGATTTTTTCAATCAGGTAAATGAAAGTACGGGTGAGGTTGGTAGCTATGTTAATGCCTATACCAAAGGTTTAGAGTTTAAAGTTTACGAACCAACGAATTCAAACCCTAAAGGCCGAATTACCCTTGAAGGTAGTTTACATAAATACTGGAATGGTGGCGGTCACAATTTTAATGATTTCGGGCTGGTACAGGTTTATGAAGTGTTGGCAGAACTCAAACGTCTTTACGGGATTACCTCAGAAAACTGCATTTTACGGGGTTTGGAAATTGGGGTTAATTTTCTGCCACCATCAGCCACAAATAAGATTTTGCAGTATTGCCTTTTGCATAAGACCGATAAACTAAAGGAGGTTTACACTAAAGATGAGGGCGAATATTTACAAGGCCATTACCAAAGACACTTATTGAAACTTTATAACAAAAGAAAGCACTACGAAAAGAAAGGATTTATTATAGGTCGGGAAATACTGAGATTAGAAAAGAAGTGGGGGCGTATGAAGGAATTAAACACAATGGGTATTTACACACTTGCAGACCTTCTAAATCATGGGCTGTATAGTTTTACCACTTATTTGCTAAAAGAGTGGGATAATGTTTTATTCTATGATTGGCAGACCCTAGATGGTTCAAAGTATGAGGCCACTTATAGTAATCCTAATTACTGGTTAAAACTCAAACGTGAAAACTTCAAATACCATAGGCGAAAACTAAACGACCTAATCCAAAAAAATCCAAACAACTTAAAGAACAAGGTTGCTAAATTGATACAAGAAAAGGCAGCGCAACTAAATTTCAATCCTACCCAAATTAACCCTTTACATATACCGTTAATTCGGGTAGTTTCCACTTTAGAAGACCAGGCCAAGGAAAGACGGAATTGTATTGTTACAGGTCTAAATATATCAATGCAAAAGGATGAGAGTTTTCATTTATCGCACGTTGGTTTAAAATACTATTGGAATACTGACAAAAAGGTTTTTGATGAGGTAAAGAGAAAGTACCTATCTGATAAATGGGCGGAGGCTGACAAGGAAACCCAAATCAAAGAATTAGCCCATAACATAAGAAACCACCACAATAATAAACGCACTCGTGAAAGTCACAAATATCCAGTTAGACAAACAAATCTTCTTTGGGCATTTTAAACGGTTTTAGCCCTTTGTATCAATTCAAAGGAGGGGGAAATTAAATGACCACAAATTGAAGATTGGTAGAAGTATGTTCTTTTTACTTAACTATGCAGTAATGGTACTTATTGACCAATACTAAATCTTAGAAATTATGAGAAATACAATTATTTCATTTTGCTTTTTTTTATTGTCAGTTACAATGAACGCGCAAGGTTTTGAAGTTACCCCACAAGGTTTAAGGGATACCTCTAACATTGCAAACAGTTATGTTGTAATTGATGCGAAAGGAGTTTCAGCTGATACACTTTATCTAAATGCCTTGAAGTATGTTAATGAAAACTATAAGAACCCTAGTGAGGTAATAAAAGGGCAGACACCAAATGAGTATTTAAGATTTGACACCTACGTTCCCCAATTTACTAAAGTGAATAATAGTGGGGCAATGATTGTTGTAAGTATGAAGTATTCAACCGAACTGAAATTCAAAGATGATAAGGTAAGGTTTGAAATATCTCAGATCGAAATTAAGGCTGACAATGGAGGTTATAAAGTAGAGTTCAGTGGTAGTATCTGGAAGTGTTACCCTATTTATAATCAAAAGAATGGTGAACTAAGATTACCTGAAACAAAGGCAGAGATAGAGAACTATTTTAATTCGAGAATACTACTTCTTACACCGTATCTTAAGGGAGAAAGTAAAGATGATGATTGGTAAAAATCTTCATAATGTCTGATTACTGTTCACAATGTACCCCATATGAAAAGGCAGATTATAACCTTGTAAAAATGGCCTTAGAGTTAAAACGAGGTTATTCATTTTCGCTATTATGCGAAGGGTGTAACAATCGCGCTATTTACAAAGATGAAACAGGGAGATTGTATCTGTATCGAGCCGAGAAAGATAATCCTGATTTGCAACCGCTAGAAGTTAGCCTAGACGAGTTATAAAATAGCCCCACTTACCTAAGGTGGGGCTTCCTGATTGAAATAATTCAATCCTTAACTTAATGTGAAAATAATAAAAGGGATTGTTATATCCCTCACATTTTCGATTTCAGGTAATTTATAGTCAATCATTTTTTATTGTTGAGGTCGTACATTTCATTTAAAGACTTTTTCGAGGTCACAATGTATGCGCGAAAGAGGTTAATATTTTAGTTATTGCACTATCTGTTGCGCACGTATAAATCGTGAAAAAGTGGCGAGAGCAAAACATTACGCGCACGCGCGCGAGGCAATTCAACTAAGTGCCTGAAAATTATATGGGTATCTACCGCGCGTATGTACTAAATACGATTTAATATGAATCAAAACAATACGCGACAATACATGCGGGAGGCAAAGACTTAATGCAGCGGTAAAAAAGTTCGTTGGTCTCTTTTTGTGCGAACTAGGAATCATTAATGCAATCAGTCAAGAGTTAATTGAACAAATACAGGAATCGAGAATACAAAGGTTAATACTGCCATTTTAGTTGCCGTTAAAAATTTCGTGACTTGTTATTGCTAATGTGATTGAATATGG
The DNA here is from genome assembly GCA_963975525.1 of uncultured Owenweeksia sp. Taxonomy (GTDB): domain Bacteria; phylum Bacteroidota; class Bacteroidia; order Flavobacteriales; family Schleiferiaceae; genus Owenweeksia. The sequence goes on from CAXBJE010000041.1 coordinate 9,325, forward strand.
GAAATAATATATCCAGTGACTGAAAATATTTGATTCATCAACAAAAGCATAAAGGGATTCATCAAGATAGAATCGCACCCAAATATCCAAAACACCAAACCCAAAACTAACTATTGCTATTATTGAAAATGTAATCACTATGATATTTAGCGTCCTATTAAAGTTATTCGTAATATCTAAAGCCTTATCAGTGGCAACTCGCAAGGGTGTGTAGGCAAGTGCAATTGCTAAAACTGGCACATAAAAGTAATCAGAGAAATTATCAAATAATTTATAGGGAATAAAAACTATTATTCGGGTTGCTATGGCAGTTGCCATAAAGTAACCGATGAAGTAAAGGAAGGTTTTTAGGCTATTCATAATAGATATTAAGGTTTGAAAGTCTACTGAGCTATTCTCCCTTTTACATTATTTAGAACTCTAGGCAATATAGTATTATGGGTAAGAGGGATTGTCTTTAGTTTAGAAGACCTCTTAGTAAGTAAGTGGGGGTATAATGTCAAATCTAAAAGATACTCTGCTAAATCGGGGTTTTTTACTTGAACTCTACAATGTCACCAGTGATTAAAATGGTTTTGATATAGATAAGTGGAGGTAAGATGTATTTTCTCTTTTCGTCAACTGTGATGTTCGTAAGTATTTGCCCTTCTTTAATTGGAAACCTCTCTTTTAAGTCTCTCATTGCGTTAGCATAGAGTCCGTTTGGCTCTACACTGCCTAGAATAATCAGAAAGTAAGATGCTGAGGATTCCCCTTGCGCATTTGGTGTTATCACCTTGAAATTTCCTTGGTTGATTGCAGAAGGAACAACATTTCCAGAATATAGGGTTGCGCACGAGGTTGCAAAAACTAGGATAGAGAATAATACTAGGTTGCGGATCATTTGAGTTGGTTTAAGATATTGTTTGCCAAAATTGAATCTATGAATATCGGTTGCCCTTAAATGTCACCCTCTACTGTCAACGTTTTGAAAAATCCCTAAACCTCATTTCCATGAATTAACCCCTCTGCCATTACTTTTCGTTTTCGGGAATCTGCAAGCAGGGGTCTTTTGAGGTGGTATAATCCCAGCTCTCAAAGTTGAGATACTGCCAAAATGAAAAGCAAAATACCCATTACTCCAAGAATGGCTACAATTTGTAACCATGAATATACGCGGTCACCAAAGAACAGAGAAAGGAAATCTGATAGAACGGTTCTGAGAGTTTTCATAATCCCACTAAACTACCTTAAAAAGACTAAAATTCAGGTTCGTTGTATAATGGTTGTATAGAATCAAAAATATAAAACCCCAACTCATTGTAAAATAATAAGTTGAGGTTTTGTATTGTGGAGCTGGTGGGAGTCGAACCCACGTGCAAACAAGGAAAGAAGGTGCCTTCTACATGCTTATTTTGTTATTGGGTTTTCGACTACAGCCTGGGAACAAACACCCTAACTGTAGCTTAGTTGCGGATTAATTTTCGGAAGTGCAACGCAACGCTACACCAACTAGTCCGGATTTAATGATACCTCTTGGTCTTTCCCAACCAGACATAGGGAAAGAGAGATAGCTCACTCCCGCGTCTAACGCGTGGATTAGCGGTAACCCTCTATCGAGTGATTACGCGGCAAGCGCGAAGTTATTTTCGCCAATTGTTGTTTGAAACATCTTTATAACGGACGATAGCTTCATAGTCCGGCATGCTTACAGCTTAATTCATCTTGCTGTCGAAACCGGTCAGCCCCAAAATTTTAAAGAACGTGCCTGCAAAGTTAGTACTTTAGGCCACCTGTTTAGGTGCAACTAGTGTACCATCTGCTATAAATTAGCCTTAGGTATAAAAAACCTGACCTTTTTGCAGACTTTCAGTTTATTAAAAATTATTCAATACTCTAAGTATCTACCTTTTATATGATAAAGTTTGGAATTATTAGGGAGGGGAAAAATCCTCCCGATAAGCGCGTGCCTCTTACTCCCCGTCAATGCAAAGTTTTATTAAGCACCTATCCTGATCTCATTATTAAAGTACAACCAAGTGCCGTAAGGGCCTTTAAGGATGAGGATTATGCAAATGCAGGTATAGAGTTGCAGGAAAATTTATCTGATTGCGATGTGTTACTTGGGGTTAAAGAAGTTCCCTATGACATGCTTATTCCCGGGAAAACCTACCTTTTCTTTTCCCACACCTATAAAAAACAGCCCTACAACAAAAAGCTTCTTCAAACTATTCTGGAAAAGAAAATCCGACTAATAGATTATGAAATGTTGAAAGAGCCTGCTGGTAAAAGGCTATTGGGGTTTGGCAGGTATGCAGGTATAGTGGGAGCTTATAATGCCTTTAGGGCTTGGGGCCAGATGACTGGCGAATACGATTTAAAACCCGCCCATGAGTGTGATGATCGTAGAGAAATGGAGGGTGAACTAATAAAAGTAAAACTACCGAGAGATACGCGCATTGCCATTACCGGAGCAGGCAGGGTAGCTGGTGGAGCCATGGAAATACTATCTGCCCTAAGAATAACCCAGGTGTTTCCTGAAGAGTATTTGAATGAAGAATTTGAGGAGCCGATTTATACTCAGCTTGATGTGAAGCATTATTTTGAACGGACGGATGGCGGCAATTTTGCCCGTCAGGACTTTTACAAAAACCCCGATGGGTACCAATCGGCATTTATGCAATATGCCAGGCAAACGGATATTTACATACCGTGCCACTTTTGGAGCAATAAATCGCCATTAATCTTTACCAGAGAAGATGCTAAAGCAGCTGATTTTAGAGTGAAGTTAGTGTCTGATATAAGTTGTGATATAGATGGCCCTGTGGCCTCCACCATTCGCCCGTCCACCATTGCCAATCCTTTTTACGGGTATAATCCTCAAAGCGAAAGCGAAGTGGAATTTGGAGCGGCAAACTCCATTGGGGTATCTGCTGTAGATAACTTGCCCTGCGAGTTACCGAAGGATGCATCTGAGGATTTTGGAAATGAGTTAATCAAAAATGTAGTGCCCCACTTTTTTAATGGTGATAAGGACGGCATTTTAGACAAGGCATCTGAAACAACATTAGCAGGTGAGCTTTCACCACATTTTGCCTATTTAGCAGATTACGTAAAGGATTAATTTTCCATAGAAATTGTAATCTTGCGTGGCCATTTAAGCGATGGTGGCCTTGAAAAACATTAATCCCAAAACTGATAGAGTTTTTGAGCAAACCCGAAAAATACATTGACCTTGACCAGATTATCAAGGATAAGAATGAAAAGCTGTACAAGTGGCTGCCTGGCTTTGTATTGCGCTATATAAAGCGGATAGTTCACGAAAAGGATATTAATGACGTGATGAGCAGGGTGGGGCACCTGTACGGACTTGAGTTTGTAGAAGCCTCACTGGCAGACCTTGGGGCCAAAGTAGTGGTAAAGGGTCATGAAAATTTACCAAAAACCGGAGGATGTATAGTAGCGGCCAATCATCCGTTGGGCGGGCTTGATGGAGTGGCGCTAATGCAGGCAGTTGGCGAAGTTAGGAGCGATATGAAGTTTTTGGTGAATGATGTTTTGCTGAGCGTAAAAAACTTTCAACCCTTGTTTTTA
>CAXBJE010000042.1:0-12893 GCA_963975525.1 uncultured Owenweeksia sp.
ATTAATTACGTATCAGTGCCTATCCGCATGAGGGATCAGCCAGATTGGTCTTCTAGAACGATGGAAAATTATTTGGTTTCTGAAGGTAACATAATGTCTCGTTTAGCAACGGCACCCACTGATAATTACCTAACTGAATTGAGATCTTTAGAGATTGGTGATGAGCGTTATCTTCTTGGATTTTATAGCCAATCTAAGCGACCCCAGATTGAAGGTTTATACTTTTCGAATGTTACGGAAGTAGAAGGACATATCTCAACCAAGCTCATTGAAATTCCTGATGAATTATTGAACGCGTATGAAGTAAAGTATAAAAATCCAATAACTTCTCTGTGGGGGAAACCCGGAGTTCAAATTGTAAAGATGGAAGATGGAGAGTTGATGATAATACTGGATTTTAATGATTTATATGTGTTTAGGCTTGATGCACAATTAAACGTAAAGTGGATTCGTAAATTACCAAAGTTGAACCTTTATGAATCTTCAACTCGTGGCGCGACATATGAATATCAGTTTATTCAGGATAAGCATGTATTTGTGGTTGTTGATAACCCGGAAAATAATGATTTAGATGCGCAATCACCGGCCTATTATAGTGGGTATAAATTGAGGAAGGATATTTTAAGAGCATTTATTATAGATGAAGATGGAGAAGTTTCACAAAAAGTAGTGACACACTTTTTGGATATAAAGGGATATGAACCTAAAAAATTTCTTTTGAGAACAGACCTTTTTAGCCTAAGCAATGGAAAATTCCTATTTAAAGTTTATACCAAGGACAAAGAGAATATTTTGGTGAAGTTTGAGGTTTTTGACTAGTACAACATTCTATTTTTAAGTAAAATGGAGTGTTTAAATCTCCCGACCCCTTACTCCAAACTCATCCCGCCCTTCCCCTATATTTGCATTAAATCCCAATTAAATGGACAGGCTGATAGACGCCAATGCTGATAACCTTTCTTCGGAAGAGTTTGAGATAGAAAAGAAGCTCAGGCCCATAACTTTTAGTGACTTTGCCGGGCAAGAGAGTGTGCTTGAGAACCTGCAAATATTTGTGCAGGCGGCTAATCAGCGCACTGAGGCCCTGGATCATGTATTGCTACATGGCCCACCCGGACTTGGGAAAACAACCCTGGCCCATATACTTGCCAATGAGCTTGGCGCGGGAATCAAAATAACATCAGGCCCTGTAATAGATAAACCCGGAGACCTTGCTGGCTTACTAACCAACCTGGAGGAAAGGGATGTGCTTTTTATTGACGAAATCCACAGGTTAAGCCCAATAGTGGAGGAGTACCTGTACTCAGCCATGGAAGATTACCGGATTGATATTATGATTGAATCCGGGCCCAATGCAAGGAGTGTACAGATCAATCTAAATCCGTTTACACTGATTGGTGCCACAACCCGCTCAGGCTTGCTTACATCGCCTCTAAGGGCGCGTTTTGGTATTAATAGCCGCTTGCAGTATTACTCCACTGAACTGCTTTCTACTATAGTGGAACGCTCTGCAGAAATACTGGAGGTGCCCATCCATGAAAATGCGGCTATAGAAATTGCACGGAGAAGCAGGGGAACCCCTCGTATAGCTAATGCCTTACTGCGTAGAATGCGCGATTTTGCCCAGGTAAAGGGTGATGGCACTATAAATTTAGAAATTGCCCGGTTTGGACTAAATGCCCTTAACGTGGATGAGTATGGTTTGGATGAAATGGATAATAAAATCCTGACCACTATTATAGATAAGTTTAAAGGTGGGCCAGTAGGGGTGGGTACCATTGCTACTGCCGTAGGAGATCAGGCTGGTACTATTGAAGAGGTTTATGAGCCTTTCCTAATACAAGAAGGTTTTATTATGCGCACTCAGCGTGGACGCGTGGTTACGGATAAGGCGTATAAACATTTGGAACGGGAGCGCCCCGCTTCTCAAGGCGGGTTGTTTGACTAATTCATCAAAATACTCTCAATTAATTAAAGCCGAAGCCAAACGCCTCGGCTTCTTAGATTGCGGTATCTCCAAAGCAGAATTCCTGGAGGAAGAAGCTCCTCGTTTGGAGGAATGGCTAAACCGAAATTATCATGGTGAAATGAAGTGGATGGAAAACCACTTTGACAAACGTCTTGATCCGCGGAAGCTGATGGATGGGGCTAAGTCTGTAATTTCTGTAATCCTAAACTATTATCCTGAGGAAACTCAACATGATCCGGATGCCCCTAAAATTGCCAAATACGCCTATGGTGAGGATTACCACTTTGTAATCAAACGAAAGCTAAAAGCGCTCACGGAGTTTATACAAAAGGAAATAGGGGAGGTAAACGGCAGGGCTTTTACCGACTCGGCCCCGGTTATGGACAGAGCTTGGGCTGAGCGAGCTGGATTGGGCTGGACAGGTAAGCATACTTTATTGCTAACTAAAAATACAGGTTCATTTTACCTTATTGGCGAATTGATAGTAGATCTGGAGTTAGAGCCGGACCATGCGGTAGCCAATCATTGTGGAAGCTGCACCCGCTGCATAGATGCCTGCCCAACCGGTGCTATTTTGGAGCCCAATCTATTGGATGCCACTAAATGCATTTCTTACCTCACTATAGAACTTAAAGATCAAATACCGCAGCAGTTTGCAGGGCAAATGGAGAACTGGGCTTTTGGCTGTGATATTTGCCAGGATGTATGCCCCTGGAACCGTTTTAGTAAACCTACTAAAGTGGAGGAGTTTAAACCTCACCCTGAAATGCCGGATATGAAAGCAAAGGACTGGGAAGAGATAACAGAAGATGTTTTCAAGAAAATCTTTAAAAAATCGGCTGTAAAGCGAGCGAAGTACGCAGGGTTAAAGCAAAACATTGCCTTTCTGCACAAGCGCACTGATGACAACTAAGGGTTTTAATTCCTTCTAATTGTTCAGGCACTACTTAGATGAGTAAGAATAAAAACGGCTAGTTGTTAAACTCGTAGATTAACGCAAAGCTCAAAACATCATTTCTCTGACCATAGGGTCCGAAGTATGATGCAGCCTGACTAACAGCTCCGTTGCGGCCATCACTAATGTTGGTAATGGAATTGGTGGTGCGGAGGTTTAGAATCCAATTGTCGGTAAAGTAATAGCTGACTCCAAACAATCCCACCATACTTACGCGATAATAGCCCAATGGGCTGTCTCTTGGCCCAGACAGGTCTTCTTCCTTTTTGTTTACAAAAATGTCTGCGCCTAATCCTATTTCAAAAGAAAGGTCTTTCCAGCGGTACTCATAAACCAGGGGAATCTGAATGTAGTTTAATCTTAGTTTGTAGAAGTTAGAGCTATCGCTTGGCGGGATACGCGAACCTTTTTGCACAAAGGCCAACTCCAATCTGGCAGTGCTTTTTTTGCCAACCGCACGTTTGGCGTAAAACCCTGCATTGAGGCCGGGTAGGTCAAAACCTTGAAGTCCGTCTCCATCCACCTGGCTGGTGGTCATCCCTAAAAAAACACCACCGTCAAAGCCCTGAGCACGCACTGATGCTCCCCAAAAGGATAATGCTAATAGGAGAATTAGTTTAGTGAAATGACGCATGATGGGCTTCTAAAACTTCCTGCGTAACAGTATTGCGCACAAATACCACCGCTGAGCAGTTTTTTACATTCCAAACCGGATTCGCAGCCAAGGTGTAACTCTTCACCAAAACCTGATTCTTCGTAAAACTCCCACTTGAAATTTGCTCCCCGGTCGTTCCTGCAAAAGAAGTTCTGAATACGTGGTTATGCACATAGTCAGTAACGTTAACGTTGTTATCCAGTTGAGGCGCGATGATGCTATCCTCCACTAAATAGGCAGTTAAATTAATGGCATCGGTACTTATATCGGCAAGTGCCAACACATTAGCACGTAATGTGAATGTATTGGACGCTGAGTCATATTCAAAATCTGCGGTAATGGAAAACTCTGCAGGTAGAGCCAATCTCTCCTGTAAAACTTTATCCCAATCAGCAGGGTTTTTAAAAACTTTATCCGGGTACCCTACTCGGTCAAACATTCCACCGGGTAAACCTCCAGAGCCCATAAACTTCCAAAGATTATCCGCCTCTGTTGTTCTGAAATCGTAGGGTCTACCGAAAGCTGGTTGGGGAATAGCAAAGGAACTAGCGTGGTGCTGCATCAAGGTAACCTGCAATTTTACGTGCACCATTTGGGCAAAACGTACAACTGGTGCCGGTAAACTCTTCAATAAGTACAGTTTTGTTTCCTTGAGGTAAATCAATAAAACCATAGCCATCCTTAAGTGGCTTTTCAATTTTGTCGCAGGCCATTAGTGCCAGGCTTGCTACTATTATTAGTCCAATTTTTTTCATCGTTGTAATCTTTTAAAAATTACTGGTAATACCGATTGCGAAGCCATTTGAAGCTGGCACAGTACGGCAAATACCTCCTACACAAAAAACGCCCGCTTGTTGGCGTCCGTATCCCAATTGAAACTTGGTGGTTCCTACAGTGTAACCAATATTGGCATTCACATAATGAATTTGTAAATCGGAGTCTGGGTTTCCAAAGTTATAAGCATCCTGAATAGCAATAAACCAGTGTGGTGATATGGAGTATTCGAAAAGTACTAAAGCCCAATCACCCCTGTCCTGTTTTATACCGTCAGTTGTGCCAGTAAAAAGTCCCTGAAATTCCATACGCAAGGAGTGCCTAGGCTTTATTTTGTAAAGTAATTCAACTACGGCAACATTTATGGTATATGAATGTGGCTTTACTCCAGCGATGTAAAAGTTATAATCATTAGCCCCTTTCCTCATGTAGTCATTGTCAAAAACAAAGTTATAATAGGTGAAAGTACCTTTCCATTTTTTGTTTAGTTTTTTCTTTACAGAGATATGAATGTCCTGAAAGTACTTGATATTGCCTAAACCAAAAAAGTTGGATTGATAACCCTCGCTACCAGCTTGGGTATAGGCTCCTGTAAGGCTAGTGTCTGCTGGGTTGTAAATAGGGCGGTCCAATCGGTTTCCGTTTTCATCAACATACTCTTTGTCCAAACTTTGGCTTATGGCATAACTCGCAGTAACCTGCGTTCCGTATTTACCCCCAAGCGGAGTCTTTGATTTAAAGTTATAGGATACTTCAGCTTGAAGACCCTGCTCACCAACGGCTATGGTATTAAATGAATAGAGTGCAGGTAGGGCGTAGGTATGGAGTGTAGTAAGAGAGGGTAGGTAGTTTATTAATAGTTGTTGAGGGTCTGAAACGCGTTGTGAACGGAAAGAGAAGTTGTCATATCTTTTTACACCAACGGAAATTCCAAGATTGTTTTTGGCGTAAGAACCTGTGAGGTAAAGAGCTGTTCCATCTTTATAGATAAAGCCATTGTCCAACGCAGGGTCATTAGCCTTATAGGCAAATTCACCAAAAAAGTTAAAAGTACCTGTAATCAAATTCGCTCTTACCGCAGCAGCAGCCACATTTTGCGGCAAGTCATAAATAGGGTCATCAGCTGCTTGAAATTTACTTACATAACTACCACCAATAAGGAAGTTGGTATTGCTTTCCCATTTAAAAGTATTTCTTAAACTCCATTCTATATCTGCACCTCGGACGATTCCTTCACTCTTTTCAAAATAATTTCTTTGGCGACCAATCACCCCACGGATTACAACACCATCAGTAGCGGTAAACGCCATTTTAAGGCCGTCAAGGTTATTGTCAATACCGAGGCCACGCTCTTCATAAGCGCGTAATACAAGGCCACTACCAAACTGCTCATAAAAGTTACCCACGGTCACATCAAAACGGTCTTTTGTAAAGCGGGCGTACCTGTATGTAATGCCCTCGCCCTTATACCCAGCGGGAAGTCCAACCCGGTTGTTTTGATAGTTTTCGTAACGTATCCCAGCAGAAAAGTTTCCTCTGCGGTAGGTAAGGTTTAAAAAACCTGTACCCAAAAAGCGTTCATCAGGGTAGGCTTCACCTAAGGGATCTATAAGGGTATCTTGGAGGTAATATTGGCCATCAGCCTGAAAGTTTCCACTTAAGGTACCAAGGTCAAATTTATTGGCTAAGTCTTGGGCAACAGCCCATTCCGCGCTTAATAAAAGGGCGGTGCAGAGTAATACTCTTTTCACAAGTAGTGGTTTTTATTCTTTTATAGAACCAGTTGTTGCAAGTTGTTCAACAAGCTCGTAAAGGTGATCTTCATCTCCAGGTATGTAGCCGTTATGCTGCCATACAATGTTTCCTTCACCATCTAGTAAAAAGGTGTGCGGAACGTTATTTACGTTAAGGGCTCTTCGTAAATCTGAGTTTTCATCAAGATATACCTCATACTCCCAACCCTGGCTAGTAACAAAAGGACGAACCTTGGCCGACTGGCGGCTGTCATCAATGGAGATGGCAATAACCTTTACTCCGGTTTCTTCCTGCCAGTCCGCATATTGGTCGTGAACTGCAGCGAGCTCACGGATGCAGGGTTTGCACCAGGTTGCCCAAAAGCTAATTACTATTGGCTTTCCATCATTTGATAAAGTGGAGGCATCTACACTGTTGCCTTGCATATCCTTTATCTGGATTGCCGGCATTTTTTCCTGAGCCTGAGCGGATAGGCTTAATACGATGCCGAATACGATTGTGCTAAATAATTTTCTCATGTTGCAATAATATTAAATATGATTAAAAAAAGAAGCCACACCTTCTAGGTGTGGCTTCCATATTTCAATGATTACACCAAAATTATTTTGTGATAGCAATTCTCATAGTAGAAGATTGCTCACCAGCTTTTAATGTAAGGATGTAAACTCCTTTAGCAAGGTTCTCAGTATTCACTGTTGCTGAATGTGCGTCAGTGTAGCTTTGAGTCATTACAGTTTGTCCGATAGAGTTAACCAACTCATAAGAGAAGTCAGTGTTTTCGGCAAGCTCAATATTAAAGAAGTTGCTTGCAGGATTTGGGAAGATGTTAGCCTCAAGAGCTTCTACTTCTTCAATACCTACTACATTGGTAAGTTTCTTTTCGTTAGCATTTACAACTTCACCACCTCTTTTGTTGTCCAAAAGAAGTACAGCAACTCTAACATGGTTAGGGTTAATTACTGAACTTGGAAGAGTTGTGTTGAAAGTGTAGTTAACCTTTTGGTTAAGTACTACAGTAGAAGGAACACTACCAGCGGCACCAGCCCAAGATGGCTCTAAAGAGCGAGCAACGTGGTGATATACCATTTGGCTTGCAGGTACAGAACTTGGAGCAGTTGCATAATTGAAGCCTTTAGCATCAATCATTGGTCCACTGCCACCACCGGCATAGGCATTTGCCTGAGCATAACCCCCGCTAGTACCTGTTACACCATCTTCAAGAAAGATTAACTGATAACGATAGTCAGCACCAGTTTCATCAGTAATAAACTCTGATTCAACATCTACCTTTACAGAGCTACCACCTGTAAAGTCAACATTCGTGATTTTCAATGAAGCAACCGGGATAAGGCCTCTTCTTAAATTCATCGCGCCTTCCATGTTTGAACCATTGCCAATGGGCTGTGCTGTCATTATACGATCAGCTGTAAATGTTGGGAAACCACCAGAAAGGTTTGGATCGTAATTAGAAACAGTCATCGGGTCACCATTGTGAACGGCAATAAGTACCGTTTTATCATGGTTATTCAACCCCATGTACTCCATAGCTACAGCACCACGTGGGCACCACTGACACCAGGTACCAGTTCTTTCTTCAATAACAACTTTTCTCTCAGGAGGATTAGCGGTAACAATTATTTTGGCAGTAATCTTATCATTAGCAGTGTTAGGGTCAGCACTACCATTAATATTTGATAACCACATTTCAATTGAATAAACACCAGCAGTTGTAGGTGTCCAAGGTGTTGGACTCGTGATTGTCTTAAATTCACCACTATTCATGGTAGCATTGGTCACAGCAGCAGTAACTTTAGCTCCACCGTTTACGGTATAGTTAAAGTCTGCAGTACTAATAGGAGTTACTCCCATGTTTCTGAACAACGCCTCAATAGTTACAGGGGTATTAGGAGCAATTACGCCACTAATCCCTTCTTCGATAGCTGCAACATCACCATTTGGAGGTGTGCCATAAGCCATTTCGTAGAAAGTATTATCCGATGGGTCTGATCCATTTCCTGAAGTAGCAGTAGTACGGCTTTGAAGTGAAGGAGAGGCACCGATTGAAATATAATCGGTTGTGCTAACTTGAATACCAGCAGTTAGAGCTACGTTACCGCTATTTCCATCATAAGTTCTCTGGTCTACAATGTAAATCTTGTTTGTGGTTTCTTCCAATACGATTGACCAGTAAGTCCAATTGGCAGCACCAGTCATTAACGGGTGTGAAGCCGAAGTCCAAGAAATCCAGTGCTGACGGTTAGGTGCAGTACCTAAGGTTTTTGAACGAACCTTATCGTTTGCTCCATTAATAGCAATACCCCAAACCATAATAGATTTTTCTGGTAACAGACCAGATGGAAGGGCTGCATTGGTGCCAGAAGGTGCGGTACCAGGAACTGATGCAAAAGTTACAACACCTGTGTTAGATACAACGTAGGAAGACTCCGTAACGTTGTTAAATTTGAAGGTAAACGGAATAGTTTGAGCCGAACTCCATGTAGGAGTTGTTGTAGTAGATAGTACATCTGCCCATCCTGGTTCAGCAGGTTGCTCTGGTTCATTGTTTAAGTTACCAGGATTGCGGCCAGCATCCAGGGCAGGAATCATGTAATAGCTCTGTGCGAACATTCCAGCGCTCACAAGAGAAATCATTAATAGGGAATAAATTTTTTTCATTTGAAGTAATCTAAAATTAATATTAGGTTTGGTAAAATAAAGCAAAAGGCAACACTTACACAAGATGTGAGATAATCTTTTATCTTTGCACACCCTCAATTACAAGACTATTATGAGAAGAATCCTACTTTCCTTAGTATTAGTGAGTTTTGCCCTAGTTGGCACTGCTCAAACCAACAGCTTTTATTATCCATTTGGAACCACAGTAGACGAAGCAGGAATGGCTGGTGGAAATTTTTCTTCAACCCTGAAGTTTAAAAAAAATCAGGCCGGAGATCCAGTTACTTTTATGTGGAGAGTGCTGTCAGTTGACACTATTGAATCTTCACCTGGGGCCACAGCAAATTTTGGTTTGTGCGATAATGTTTCTTGCTACACCAACTTTTTGAATAACGATTTTACCATGACTGAGGTTTCAGGTTCATCCTATGGTACATTTAAACTGCAAGGTTTCGCATTTACTGGCGAAGTAAAAGTTGCGATGTGTGTAAGAGTTTGGGACCAATCAACAGGTGTTTCTGATACACTATGTTTAAGCTGGAGAACGGATAACTGGGTTACAATTGATGAGCATAAGGTTGCTTCAGAAATTTCGGTATACCCAAACCCTGCTACTAATTTCTTAAATGTATCCTATAATTTAGGTTCAGGTACCTCCGGTACTTTTGAATTGGTGAGCCTGGTAGGTTCAACCGTATATAAAAAGGAGTTAACTGAAAAAGACAGCAAATTCAATTTGAATATTGAGAAGCTTCCGAAAGGAGTATATTTTTACTCTATAAAAGATAATAAAGGTAAAGTGCTAACCACGCGTAAGCTGGTTGTACGTTAGTCTTTGTAGAACTTTTCTAAAAGCCATTTCGCTTTATTTCAGCGGGATGGCTTTTTTTATTTCGTGGGTATATGAAATTTCTATTTTTGCCGTTCTTAAACCCTGTCGAGCTAAAAAATCTTAAATAAAACCTGTCCGGGCGGATGATTTATCACATAAACGGAGACTTAGTCGAAGTAACGCCAGCATTTGCCGTAGTGGAATGTGCCGGTGTTGGATATCTTATCCATACTACCCTAAACACTTTTGTAGCCATTAGTAATGCCAAAAAGGTAAAGCTATACATACATCCTATATATAAGGAAGATGCACAGGTGCTTTTTGGCTTTCACGATAAATCTGAACGAGAGGTTTTCACACAATTGATTTCGGTATCAGGAGTGGGAGGCAATACCGCTCGTGTAATATTAAGTAGCCTTTCTACAGAAGAAGTGGTGGAGGCAATATCACATGAAAATGTGACGTTGCTAAAATCCATTAAAGGTATTGGTGCAAAAACCGCTGAGCGCATTATAGTAGACCTTAAGGATAAGGTCTCGGGTATTGCTGTAAGTTCGGCTACTTCTGGTGTTATCAGTTCGGCTAAATCTGAGGCCAGCTCGGCTCTTGAGGTATTGGGATATGCACCACGCCAAACAGAAAAAATTATTTTACAGATAACAAAGGAGCATCCTGAGGCAGGGGTGGAGGAAATCATTAAGCAGGCGCTTAAAAGATTGTAATGAAGCAGGGACTACGGACGTTATTGAGCTTGTTGGCTTTTCTTACCGCCATTATAACCCTGGCGGGGATTTCAGGATCACGAACGATCCCCTCACTTTCTATTGATGATGCTATGATGCCGCTGGATAGTGGCGAGCCGGATACCTTGGTTTATCCTATAAAAGGTACAGGCGGCCTTTATGGTAATAATCCATCAAACTATACCGAGGAGGTAGATTATGATGAAAGCACCGGCCAATACATCGTAACTCAGAAAATTGGAAACCTGGTAGCGAAGCCGCCAATGTTTATGACTCCTGAAGAGTATAAAGATTACGTGGCAAGAAAACAGGCCAGCGACTACTGGGCTACAAAAACACAAAGTGCTGAAGCAGCCAAGGCAGAAGGCCGTGATCCCGGAAGTTCATTAATTCCGCAGTTGCAGGTAAACAGCCAGCTATTCAATAAAATATTTGGGAGTAATACCATAGATATCCGCCCGCAAGGGTATGCAGAGTTGCGCTTTGGTGGTCGCTATCAAAAAATTGACAATCCCCTTATTCCCGAAAGAAACAGAAGCACTTTTACTTTTGATTTTGATCAGCGTATTCAAATGAACGTTACTGGTAAAGTGGGGGAGAAACTTACTTTGGCGACTAATTATGATACTGAGGCTACGTTTAGTTTTGAGAATCAAACCAAAATTGAATATACCGGAGAAGAGGACGACATCATAAAAAAAATTGAGCTTGGTAACGTAAGCCTTCCGCTTAATAGCTCATTGATTAGTGGGGCGCAAAGCCTTTTTGGAGTTAAAGCTCAAACCCAATTTGGGAAGTTAACCGTTACCGGAGTATTAGCTGAGCAGCAGAGTCAGTCTTCATCAATTAATGTGCAGGGTGGTGCCACAACCACCGATTTTGAAATTAGTGCAGATCAGTATGAGGCCAACCGCCACTATTTTCTTTCGCATTATTTCCGCGACAGGTACGAGCAATTTCTTTCCACAAGGCCACTGGTTGCTTCACCAGTACAAATTACAAAGGTGGAAGTTTGGGTAACCAACACTCGCCAATCAACAGAAAGCAATAGAAATATTGTGGCCTTTATGGACTTGGGTGAGCGTGACAATGCAGGTGCTTACCGTAATTCGCAGGCCAATTTACCCGGACCGGATATTTTTAGTCGATTTAACCCTGCCGAGCGTTTCCCTGATAACGGTAATAACTCCCTTAATCCTGTGCAATTGCAGGCAGATGTACCGGGAGTTCGAAGTATTTCGCAGGCAACAAACAGCCTAAGCGCAGCAGGTTACCAGGAAGCTATAGAATTTACAGAATTGTCTAACGCGCGTAAGCTTAGCCCCAATGAATTTAGCTACGACCCGCGTTTGGGATATATCTCCCTCAGCTCTTCGCTTAATCAGGATGAAGTTTTAGCTGTAGCCTTCCAGTTTACTGCAGGTGGTAAAACCTTTCAGGTGGGTGAATTCTCAACCGATGGTGTTACTCCTCCAAAAACACTTATCGTAAAAATGTTGAAGAGCACCATCCTAAATGTGAAGGTGCCGATGTGGGATTTGATGATGAAGAACGTATATAGCCTTAATGCCTTTCAGGTAAACCAGGAAGACTTTAGGCTGGAAGTACTTTATCGCAATGATGAAACAGGAACTCCCATTCCCTTTCTGCCGGAAGGCAACCTGAGAAACCAGTTATTATTAAGGGTTACAGGTTTGGATACGCTGAATAGTAATAGAGATCCGCAGCCCGATGGTTTCTTTGACTTTATTCCCGGTATTACTATTAACCCTCAAACCAGCCGAATCATATTTCCGGTACTGGAGCCTTTTGGTAGCGATTTGGCCAAGCGGATTACAGATGAGGAAATACGAGAGAAGTATGTGTTTCAGGAGTTGTATGACTCTACGCGATTTAAGGCTCAGAATGAAACTCAACTCAATAAATTCTTAATTAAGGGGCAGTTTAAATCTTCTTCGTCAAGCGAGATTTCGCTAAATGCATTTAATATCCCGAAAGGATCGGTGAAGGTATCTGCCGGAGGGCAGGCACTGCAAGAGGGTGTGCACTACACGGTGGATTATAACCTTGGCCGGGTAAAGATTATTGATGAAGGAATTTTAGCGTCAGGTACACCTATAAAAGTAGATTTTGAAAACAATGCTGTTTTCAATTTTCAAACTCGAAACTTTATGGGGGTTAATGCAGATTATCGCTTTAGTGATAATCTGAATGTTGGAGCCACAATAGTGCGCTTGTCCGAAAAACCACTTACGCAAAAGGTAAATATTGGTGCAGAGCCTATTGCCAACACTATGTGGGGAATGAATGCCTCGTACTCTAAGGATGCTCCTTACTTAACCCGTTTTGTAGATGCTATTCCATTTATAGAAACCAAGGAGAAATCTAATATTACCATTTCTGGTGAGTTTGCTCAACTAGTACCTGGTTCGCCCAGAGGGATTGAAATTGAAGGGGAACCTACTACTTATTTGGATGATTTTGAAAGCAGCCAAACCACTATTGATATTAAAAATCCCATTGCCTGGAGGTTG
>CAXBJE010000043.1:0-12873 GCA_963975525.1 uncultured Owenweeksia sp.
TTTCCCGAATGGCCTGCCGATGGTCTTTAGTGGGGTAGCCTTTATTGCGCTTCCAGTTATACTGCGGAAATTCTTCTGCCAGCTTTTCCATGTATTCATCACGGTAAGTTTTGGCTAAAACTGAGGCTGCTGCTATGTTTTTGAATTTACCATCACCTTTAATGATGCAATGGTGCGGCAGGTTGGGGAAGGGGTTAAAGCGGTTACCATCTATTAATAATGCTTCGGGCATAGTTTGTAAGCCCTGCACCGCTCTGTGCATCGCCAAAAAGGAGGCGTTGAGAATGTTGATTTTATCAATTTCGTGATGATCCACCTGGGCTACATTCCACGCCAGTGCTTTATCCTCAATATAAAGCCGGAGTTCGTTGCGGGCATCCTCGCTCATTTGCTTGGAGTCGTTGAGCAGTTGGTGCTTAAAGCTTAGGGGCAATATAACGGCAGCTGCAAATACAGGCCCTGCCAGGCAGCCCCGGCCTGCTTCATCACAACCTGCTTCTAAAATTCCTTTTGTATGAAAGTTAAGTAGGCGCCTGCGCTTTATTGCGCCAGTGTTTTTTGGATGCTTTCCCACATCATTTCTGCTGATCTTTCCCATGTAAAAAGATTGGCTCTTTGAGTTCCTTTGGCAATTAAATCATTTCTGGCGGAGGTATCGTCTAACTTGTGCATAGCTTTCGCTATTTGTGGATAATCCTGCGGGTTGCACAGCAGAGCAGCATCACCAGCCACTTCGGGCATTGAAGTGGTGATACTGGTTATTACGGGCACCTTGCATTTAAAGGCCTCCACTATCGGTATGCCAAAACCCTCGAAGTTGGAAACGAAAAGCAGCCCGTGGCTAGATGCCAAAACGCGGTTTAGGCCTGCGCCCTCCAGTCTTCCTGTAAAGATGATGTCTTCCCGATAAGGGTGATTTTGGTAGGCTTCGGCAATGTCATCCGTCCTAAACATCTTTTCACCCACTATTACAAACCTGGCCGTTCCGCCTTCTTTGCGGTAAAGGCTGTAGGCTTCCAACATCCCAGTAATGTTCTTTCGTGGATTTAGGGCACCAATAAAAATGAAGTAGGGCTTTCCATCACTCAATTCATTACGTACTTCATTTTGTTCTTCATCACCCAAGGGGTGAAAAAATTCTCCACATCCATTAAATACCACATCAACTTTATCGGGGGAAACCCCGTAGGTATTGGCAATATCTTTTTTAGAATATTCGCTTACCGTTGCTACCCTGTCTCCCTTACGGGCAAATTGCGGAAAGTAGTGGCGGTAATAGCGCAATGCCAGACTGGGGATGTCATCGCTGTGTTCAAAGTTTATATCATGAATTACAGGTAGGCTTTTAAACTTCGTTTTTAACGAGAGGTAACCATCTGTAGAAATGAAAAGATCGGGCTTGTGCTTTTTTAAAATCCGAGGGATGCTGAATTCAAACCAGGCGTACCACAGAAAAGGATGGCGAGCCTGAGGCCCCACTACAACTGGCGTTACATTATCACCAAAAATAAAATCCTTGCTGTAGGGTCGGTCAAAAATAAATATCCACTCCACTTCCGGGTGATTCTTCACCAGACGCTTGAACACTTCAAATGTAAACCAGCCAATACCTTCCAGTTTTTGCGAAAGTAGAAAGCGCGTGTTAACAGCAATTTTCATGGGGGTAAAGATAGGGGAGGGATTGTACTTTGTATGCTGTATTTTGTACAATGTACGCTGTATATCAGACATTGTACAACCATCATAACTACCTTTGACCGTTTTCTACGCCTATGCAGAAGAAGTTTGTGAGCAGCCTGCTCCTGTTACTCCTACTAAATGTACTTGTAAAGCCACTTTGGATTTTTGGCATTGACCTTACTGTGCAAAACAGGGTAGGAGCTGAGGCCTATGGGTTATACGCTGCCATTTTCAGCTTTACCATGATTTTTAACATTGTGCTGGATTTGGGCCTGACTCATTTCAACAACAGGAGCATAGCCCAGAATACAAATCAGGTTTCTAAAAACTTCTCTCGCCTTACAGGATTAAAACTATTGCTCGGGTTTGTGTACCTGCTTATAGCTTTTGGGCTGGGTTATTTCCTTAATTATACATCTATAGCTTTTGGGCTGCTGCTGGTCTTAGCCATTAATCAGTTTCTGGCATCTTTCATTTTGTTTCTGCGCTCACACCTTGCAGGGCTGCACCTTTTTAAAAGTGATTCTCTATTAAGCATACTCGATAAACTTCTTATGATAGTAACCTGTGGGTTACTATTGTTTACAGATTTGCTGACAGCAGATTTTACTATTATGCATTTTGCCTTTGCCCAAATGGCCAGTTATGTATTGGCAGCGTTTATTGGTTTTAGCATGGTACTGCGTAAAGTTGATGGGTTTAGTTTTCATTTTCAGATAAGGGACTATGCTCAAAACCTGAAGGACAGTTTGCCCTATGCTGTACTTATTTTGCTAATGGCACTATACACAAGGGTGGATAGCGTTATGCTTCAGCAAATTTCTGGAGCTTTTGAAAATGGAGTGTATTTTCAAGCTTTCAGGTTACTTGATGTGGTAAATCAGCTTGGGTACTTATTTGCGGTTTTACTGCTCCCTATTTTCTCGGGTATGTTTGCCAGAAAGGAGGATGTTAAAGGTCTAACCCGTTTGTCGTTTAGTCTTATATATACCGGGGCCTTGGCAATAGTGGTTGCCAGTTGGTTTTCGGCAGATGAAATAATGTCCTTCTTGTATAATGAGCATTCCGAGCTTTCCACTCCCGTTTTCCGGATCTTAATCATTAGCAGCTTAGCGTTTGGAAGTACCTATGTGTTTGGTACGCTACTCACCGCAAGGGGAAATTTACGTGTACTAAATATGGTAGCCCTAAGTGGTTTTGTGCTGAATATCATTCTCAACTTTATTTTAATTCCAGCCTATGGGGCTGAGGGGGCAGCCATTGCAACTGTATTTACCCAGTTTGCCACAGCTGTTGTTCAGGTGTTACTATCCTTCCGCTTGGCGCGGATGAATTTCATGCCAAAGTATTGGGCAAAGTTGGGTTTGTATACCGTGGTGGCCGTTCTATTATCTTATGGATTGTTGATGACAGAAATGAATTGGCTGCTGTTTTTGCTATTTAGTGGAGCCGGTACCATGTTGCTAGCCATACCTTTTAAAATGCTGAATGTGCCCGCGGCAATAGATTTAGTGCGAAACCGTTTCAAGTAACCCTTGCAACAAGGGTTTTTCTATTTTTGCCCGAAATTTTCCAAGCATCTATGCAATCAACTCCTTCTCAGGATAGGGTTTTTGACTCTTCCAATCTTATCGTTTACATCTACAAGTGGAGAAAGCCATTACTAATTGTAACGCTGGTAGCGGCCGTGTTGGCCATGATTTTTAGTAGCCCGTTTTTTATTAAACCCAAGTACAAGTCTGTAGCTACCATTTTTCCAACTACCACCAATTCTATCTCAAAGGCGGTTTTGCCTCAGCAGTTTTCCAGCTCAGGGCAAGATATTCTTCAGTTTGGTGAAGAGGAGCAGGCAGAGCAGCTATTGCAAATGCTTAACTCTGATGAAATCAGAACACGAATTATAGATAAGTATGAATTGATTAAGCACTATGATATTGATAGTGATGGGAAGTACATAAAAACGGAACTCTACAAAACGTATGAAAGCAATATCAGCTTTCGCAGAAATGAGTTTATGTCTGTTGAGATTTCTGTGCTTGACACTGACCCCGATACTGCTGCATTAATTGCCAATGACATTGTACTTATTGTGGATGATGTAAAAAACCGCATCCAAAAGGAACGTGCCCAAAAAGGACTTAACATTATTCAAAATGAGTATTTCAATCTTAAGAATGAACTTAAGAGACTGGAAGACTCCCTAACCACCTTGCGCTATAAAGGAGTTCATGATTATGAAACCCAATCGGCTGTATTTAATGAGCAATTGGCCACAGCACTTATTGAAAGCCCAAATGGGAAGGCTGTTCAGCAAATCCAGGAAAAACTGGATACGTTGGCGAAGTATGGCGGTACTTATGTTTCACTTAGAGATGAGCTGCAATATTTAAAGGAGGAGCAGGTAAAACTTAAAACCAAATACGATCAGGCAAGGGTGGACGTTTCCGAAACACTTCCGGCTTCCTTTACTGTTGATAGTGCATATCCCGCTGAAAAGAAGTCTTACCCAACCCGCTGGCTGGTTGTAGCTTTAAGTGGTGTGGGTGCTTTTGTGTTTACCCTTATTGTGATTTTGGTGGTGGATACCATTAACAGGGCACGCAAAAGAAACGAAGTGTGAGACAAGCAACCTGGCAGCTAAGCAATAAAACTGCTATTTGGGCGGGCGTATTATTTAGCCTGCTAAATGTTGGGTTTATAGTTACCGAAAATTTTTGGGGCTTACTACTGCCGTTGGGCATAGCGTTGGTTGCAGCTATCATATTAGCACTGGACAAAGTTTTGCTCTTTCTGGTATTTTCCACCCCTCTTTCCATTTTCTATTATAATGATGATTTAAGGGTAGGGTTCACATTGCCTACAGAGCCCATTTTATTTGGGATAATGCTCCTGTTTATACTCAGGCTATTGTATCAGGGTACGTTTGATGCCCGCATTTGGAAACATCCCATCTCCCTTGCCATCATTGCCAGTTTAGTTTGGATGTTCATAACCAGTATTTCCAGCCAAATTCCTTTTGTAAGCTTTAAGGCTTTAGTAGGCAGAGTTTGGTTCGTTTCGGTCTTCTTCTACCTGATGGCGCAGCTTTTTGTTTACCGGAAAAACATCAGGCTGTTTTTTTGGCTCTTTATGATCCCCCTGAGCTTTGTGGTTTTGTATACCTTATATATACACGGGCAAAACGGGTTTACAAAAGATACAGCCACTTGGGTAATGTTTCCTTTCTTTAAGGAGCACACAAGCTATGGAGCAGTACTCGCAATGTATGTTCCCATAGCCTTTGCATTCGCTTTTCTTATTAAGCAGAATATTAATCTGCGTGTACTGGCTGTAATTGTGTTTTCCATTCTGTTTATCGGGGTAATCATGTCTTTTACACGGGCAGCATGGGTTAGTTTGGTAGTGGCCTTTTTGGCAATGCTGGTTATTGTGTTTAAGCTTAGGAAAGAAATTATTGGGGTGATGATTGTAATCGGCCTAACTGTAATATGGTTGAATTGGTCTACTATAATGCAGAAGTTTGAAAAAAACGATCAGGTAAGCAGCGATAACCTAACAGAGCATGTAGAGTCCATATCCAATGTTTCTACGGATGCCTCAAACCTAGAGAGAGTAAACCGGTGGAAATCTGCGTTTAGGATGTTTATAGATAGGCCCTGGTTGGGTCACGGTCCGGGAACATATATGTTTTTATATGCTCCGTATCAAAAACCCCATGATAAAACCATAATCAGCACAAACGCTGGGGATTTAGGAAATGCCCACAGCGAATACATAGGGCCTTTGGCTGAATCAGGCTTTCTGGGAGCAGTATTGGTGGTGGTACTTGTGTTTGTAACAATCTATTCCGGTATACGTGTTTATCACAATTTAGAAGAGCGTGAGCTTAAGATTATCGCAATGGCCACGTTGATGGGGCTAATTACATACTGGACCCACGGGTTTCTCAATGATTTTCTTGAAATGGACAAGGCTTCGTGCCCAGTTTGGGGGTTTTCTGCCCTTTTGGTTGTTCTAGATCGCTTTTTCACGTCAGATTCTAAATAAGATTATCAACATTTCTAATTACTTGATAATCTATGTATTGTAGGTTTAAGGGATGTTATGTATGCATAATTAACTTAACAATTCCTTAACTATTTTTTCTCGTTAGGTTGATTATGTGAAGAATTCTCCCCACTTTAGTGGCACGTTTAACACAAAATTTTACCTACATGAAAAATAAGGCAGCGCTGCTGACATTATTGTTGGCGCTATGCGTACAATTGGGCTTTGCCCAATCGCGAACAGTCTCGGGGATTGTGAAATCCGCTGAAAATGGGGAAACTCTCCCGGGGATTGCAATTCTTGAAAAGGGAACTCGAAACGGTACCACCACCGATATGGATGGAAAATTCTCTATTACTTTAACAAGTACCCAGCCGGTATTGGTTTTTCAAGCCATTGGAAAAGAAGGCAAGGAGGTAACTGTTGGTTCTGAGAATTTTATTACTGTTCAAATGAAGGAATCCACCGAGCAGCTTGATGAAGTTGTAATTACCGCACTCGGTATTAGTAAAGAGACAAAAGCTCTTGGGTATTCCGTTAGTCAAGTTAGCGGAGATGAAGTGGAGAAATCAGGGGAGAATAATATTATTCAATCCCTGAGTGCAAAAGCTCCTGGAATTCAGGTTGTAGGTACAGGTGGAACTCCTGGGTCTTCAAGTAAAATTCTATTAAGAGGTAATGCAACTTTCACAGGCGCAAATCAGCCTCTTATTGTTATTGATGGGGTTCCCATTGATAACTCCACGGATCAGTCCTCTCCGAGAGATTACCCCTTTAATGCGAATCTTCAGGGTGTAAATAATTCCAATCGGGCATTGGATATTAATCCTGATGATATTGAGTCCGTTACTGTTTTGAAAGGACCTGCAGCAGCAGCTCTTTATGGTGCTCGTGCAGGTAATGGTGTGATTATTTACACTACTAAAAGAGGCAAGGCGGGTACAAAGAAGGGATTGGGTGTAACGGTTAGCCAGAAAGTGACTTTTAATCAGGTTAACAAACTTCCTGATTTACAGACTACCTACGCGCAAGGTAATGGCGGGGGAACACCTGCAGGTGATGCCGCTGCAACTTTTGTTGAGGGAAATCCTGGTCCGGATAATACCTATTTTACCGGAGATGATGTGTCTTTAGGGACTTCATCGTCATGGGGTCCAAGCATTTCGTCATTAGGTATGCAATCGTATGACAATCCAGATAACTTCTTTCAAACCGGTGTATCTTCAAATACCAATGTATCTGTAACAGGTGGTAATGAGGTTTCTTCTGTTCGCCTTTCTTTAGGATATCTTGCTGATGAAGGTATGGTGCCAAATACCAATCTTGATCGCTTTTCCGTAAGGCTTACCGCGGATACACGCATAAGTGAAAAGATTAGAGTGGGTGGTACTGTTAACTACATGAATACTAAAAGTACAATGGCCCAAAATGGGAGTAACCTTGCAGGTATTATGCTGGGCCTAATGCGGGCGCCTGCTAGCTATGATATCAGGGATTACATTTATGACAACGGTAATCAACGCACCTATTTTTATGCCTATGATAATCCGTTTTTTACGTCTTACGAAAATCCTTTTACCAGTAATGTAAATAGGGTCTTAGGTAATATTTACATTGACTATAAGGTAAATGATTGGTTGACCTTTAATTATAAAATAGGTACTGATGCCTACGTTGATGAGCGTAAGCAAATATTTGCCGTTTCATCCTTTGGGGATGATATTGGAGGCGTAGGTCAGGTTAATGAGAACACTATTAGCAACAACGTAACCTATGCAGATCTTACTGCAAGAATTACCAAAAAGCTTGGTGAAAACTGGGGGTCTAGTCTTTTGTTAGGTCATAACCTCAATCAGAGTAAACAAACCGATTTGTTTGGTCGTGGTAGAATTTTAGCTATTCCCGGTTTTTACAACATGAACAATGCATCTGATTTATATACTTCTGAATATACGGAGGAAATTAAGAGCCAGGCGCTATTTGCTCAGCTGGAGTTTGATTGGAAAAGTATTTTCTTTTTAACCTTAACAGGTAGAAACGAGTGGTCTTCAACCTTTGAGTTGGATAATAATAACTTCTTCTATCCTTCGGTGAGTACATCTTTTGTCTTTAGTGATTTACTGGACAATAAGCCTAGTTGGTGGAATTTTGGTAAAATCCGTTATAGTTGGGCAAATACAGGGATTTCTCCAATTGCCTATTCTACCCGTCCACTTTACACTTCGCCTTTTTATACCGATGGATTTACAAATGGAGTTACATTTCCATATACACCAACCGGAGGAACAGCAACAAATGGTTTTGCCATTAGCCAAACACTTTACACAAATGATTTGAAACCTGAAAGGCTTACTGGAAACGAGGTGGGATTAAACTTGATTTTTTTAGATAGAAGATTGGACTTTGATCTTACCTATTATCACCAAAGAACTACTGACGCATTGCTCTTCCAGCCTCTGCCTAATTCCAGTGGTTTTGAACAGGCTTACATAAATGGTGGAGAAATTCTAAACAAAGGTTATGAACTGGCAATGGGTATTGTACCTGTTCGCACGGATAACTTTAAGTGGAGAGTTGATCTGAATTGGTCTAAAAACATAAGTGAAGTTCTTGCACTTGTACCCGGGGTAGATCAATTTAGTATTGAGGCCGCATTTTCTTCCATTGGATCCTTTGCTATAGTTGGACAGCCTTATGGTGTGTTCTATGGAACGGTATGGGAAAGAGATGCCGAAGGTAACCGACTAGTAAATGCTAGTGGAATACCAATTGTAAAAGGACAAACAGAAGGTGTTGGTGATCCTAATCCAGATTGGTTAGGTGGAATAAGAAACACATTGAGTTATAAAGGAGTAGAGCTTTCGTTCTTTTGGGATTTCCGCCAGGGTGGAGATGTTTACAATGGTACATACGCTCGTCTGAACAACTTAGGGCGTACTCAGGAGTCTGCTGATAATCGCGAAGGCACCTACATAGTAGAAGGAGTATACGCTGAGGGAACTATGATAAATGGTGTTGATGTATCTGGTCAAACCAATACAACCGAAATTTCAGCCATACAATACTACAAACAAGTGGTAGGTGATGCTGGTGGTGCCTCTGAAGAATTTGTTGAGGATGTTAATTGGGCTCGCCTAAGAGATGTAACTCTAAGTTACCGCTATAAGCTAAACCCGGAGAAATCATTCCTTAGTTACGTAGATTTAAGCCTAAGTGCAAGAAATTTAATCCTTATTACATACTATAAAGGAGTAGATCCGGAAACCAGCCTTACTGGTGCGGGATCAAATATTGGTGGTTTTGACTACTTCAATAATCCTGGCGCAAGATCATTTAGTGTTGGTTTGAAATTCGGATTCTAAAAATATCAATAATGAAAAAGACAATTGTTTCACTATCAATAATTATAGGTCTGGCAGCAGTATCTACCTCTTGTGAGAAGTACTTCGAGGATGCTATTGCTACACCAAATGACCCTACAAAAGTTACCCCAGCCTTGTTGCTGGCAAATATTGAAGTAGCTACGTTTTCCAACTTTGGTGGGCAGCTAGCTAGGCAAACTCAAATGATGGTTCAGCAAGCAGCCGGAACCACGGAGGGTTCTCAGACTACTGAAATCATGAATTATAATATCACCGAGCTTACAAATGAAAATGAGTGGGGTGTTATTTACAATGGAGTTTTAATGAATGGCAAAATCCTGGTAGATGACTTTGGGGCCGCTAATCCTCATTACTCTGGAATTGCCAGAGTAATTATGGCGATGAATTTAGGCAGTGCTACCGACCTTTGGGGAGATGTACCGTATTCTAACGCCTTAAATGGGTTAAATGGGGAATTAACTCCTACTTATGACCTTCAGCAAGATTTGCTTGATGATACAAATCCAAACAGCATATTTGCTCTGTTAGATCAGGCTATTGCTGATTTGCAGCAACCTGCCAGCGCTAATGCTTTCTTTCCAGGGTCTGAGGATTTTATTTATGGAGGAGATGTTTCTTTGTGGATTAAAGCTGCTTACTCACTAAAGGCACGTTACTATAACAGACTTAGTGAGGTGGATGGGCCTGGAAGCGCAGCCAAAGCTTTGGATGCTCTGGCAAATGGTAAGGCAATATCATCCTCAAGCGAGGATGCATTAATGAAGTTTGGTACTGGAGGTAACTCTCAAAACCAATGGTATGCATACGAGCAGGCAAGGCCTCAATACATTAAAATGGGTAAATTCTTTGTTGACTCATTAGTATCTACTAATGACCCAAGACTGCCTTTTTATGCAGATCAGGATACTAGCGGCAACTACTCTGGTACACCAAAGGATATGATAGATCAGACTCATACCAGCGATATTGGTGACTATCTGAGTGAGGTTGATGCTTCCATTCCGTTGATTAGTTATGCTGAAATGAAGTTTATTGAAGCCGAAGCACAGCTTAGAGGAGGTAGCTCAGGTGATGCAGCTACAGCTCATAATGACGCGGTTAAAGCTTCTGTTATGGCTGTTACCGGAGCTGCGGCTCCTACGGCTTTTGAAACAGCCTATGCTTCAGAAGATGGGACAAGTATCAATCAGGAAAAAATCATGTATCAAAAATATGTGGCTCTTTTTGGCCAAATAGAAGTATACTGTGACTTTAGAAGGACTGGTTTCCCAGGGATAACTCCTACAACCGGAGGTCAGACTTCAACAATTCCTGTGAGGCTGATTATACCACAAAACGAAAGGTTGTATAACCCAAATGCAGCTACGTTTGTAAGAGGACTTACAGAGCCTGTTTACTGGGATAAGTAATCTTTAATAATAGGAAAATGAAAGGCCCGTGTCATAAAATGATACGGGCCTTTTTATTTTAAGAATCTGAGATAATGATTTTACCTACTCCTCTCTAAACTGCATTTTTTCAATAATCTCAGGGAGCACTTTAATAGAGGCCATTTCTCGGTACTTCTTCCGGGCTTCATCCGCAGGAGAGCCAAAGAATGTTTTGCCAGCTGGCAGTGAGTTGCCCACTCCTGATTGCGCATATACCACTGTGCCAGTGCCAATAGTAATGCCGCTAATAACGCCAACCTGACCCCAAAGGGTTACATGGTCTTCAATTACCACGCAGCCCGCAATACCTACCTGAGAGGCAAAAAGACAATGTTTGCCCACTCGGGTATCATGACCTATTTGTACGTTGTTGTCAATCTTGGTTCCGTAACCTATGGTAGTGTCGCCACTTACCCCTTTATCTATGGTGGAGCCCGCTCCAATTTCCACTTTGTCTTCCAGTATTACCCTGCCGCCAGATAAAAGTCTATCATAACCTCCGGGACGTTTTTTATAATAAAATGCATCAGCTCCTAAAACTACATTGGCATGAAGAATTACGTCATCACCAATAATGGTGTTGTCATAAATTGAAACATTGCTATGAATAATACAGTTTTTACCGATAGTTACATTGTTACCTACAAAGGCATTGGGTTGGATTACAGTACCCTCACCAATGGTTGCGGTAGGTGAAACTGAGGCGGTGGCGGGGACGAAAGGCTGAAAGGCCTTCGTAATGGCGTTGAAATCTCTAAATGGGTCATCAGAGATTAACAAACCTTTGCCTGAAGGAACATCAACTGATTTGTTTATGAGTACTGTGGTAGCCGCAGATTCTAATGCCTTATCATAATATTTGGGATGATCTACAAATACTATATCACCAGGCTCTACAACGTGAATTTCGTTGATGCCTGTAATGATATGATCAGCAGGACCTGCAAATTCACAACCCAGAAATTCGGCCATTTCCGCAAGGGAATAAGGTCTGGTAAGCTTCATCTCAATTAGTCTTTATGACGTTCTCTATAGTCGCCTGTAGCAGTATCTACCACAATTTTTTCGCCTTGCTCAATAAACAGCGGTACTCTCACCTCGGCACCACCTTCCACTGTTGCAGGTTTTAAAGTGTTTGTTGCGGTATCTCCCTTAATTCCTGGCTCGGTATAAATTATTTCCAAGCTCACCTTGGCAGGAAGCTCGCAGCTCATTGGTCTTTCTTCATCCGCATGAAACAAAACAGTACACTCCATACCCTCTTTTAAAAATTGGGGAGCATTTATCAAAACCTTAGGTATGGTGATCTGATTGTAATCATCCATATTCATAAAGTGATGCCCGGCTGGGTCATCATATAAAAACTGGTAGGTACGGGTTTCAATTCGGATTACGTCTAATTTGAATCCTGAAGGAAAGGTGTGTTCTAAAATTCTGCCGTTATCCAGATTGCGCATTTTGGTGCGAACAAAGGCGGGACCTTTACCTGGTTTTACATGCAAAAATTCTACTATTTGAAAAGGTGCATTGTTGTATGTAATGCACAATCCGTTACGGATATCTGAAGTTGAAGCCATTAATTAAAAATTTTGCCAAAGGTAAACTTTATACCCTATCTCCAATCCTGCGCCTCAAGGTGGTGTTGGCAAAAATCCATTTCTTTTTCCTGATGATTACTTCCAATAAGCAGGGTGCGACCATTGCGGTGGGAGGTGAGCAAATTGCGGTACCATTCAATCCCCTGAGGGTCTAAGTTTGAAGTAGGTTCATCCAGCAGTATTAGCTTGGATTGTGTTAGTAATGCAAGACCTAATCTTAGCCTTTGTTTCATCCCTGAGCTAAAGTTTCTAATCTCTTTGTTTTGGGCTTCCTGCAGGTAGCATACTTCAAGTATTCTATCAGAGTTAAAACCTTCAATAGGCTTTCTGAATTTGTAATAAAACGAAAGAAATTCTTTGGCAGTAAGCTCTTCAATAAGTTCGAGGTAGGGTCCTGCAAGCGAAATCTCAAATGGAACTTTATCTTTATTTAGAACTTGGTTATTGTCTTTGTAAACAACATTTCCTTCGGATGGAGTAAGAGCGCCATAAACCAAACGCAACACTGTTGATTTGCCGCTGCCATTTCCTCCCAGTATGGCGTAACTGTTTCCTGAAAGGAAAGTATAATTAAGGTTTTTGATAACGACCTGTGGGCCGAAATTCCTACTAAGGTGCTCCAGAATTACTTCCACAGGAATAAGAATTAATCGAGGCGGAAGCCTTTCATAATACCTCGCTGAGAATTGCGAATGAACTGTACAATTTCGTCACGCTCTGCTGTTGCCGACATTT
>CAXBJE010000044.1:0-12804 GCA_963975525.1 uncultured Owenweeksia sp.
GACCTCTGCGGTTTGGTGCTACCACGATATAGCCCTTTGCTGCCATCAACTGAAAATTCCAGCGGAAGCTGTAAAACTGTGATACCTGAGACTGTGGACCACCCTGGCAATACAATAGGGCCGGGTACTTTTTGTTGGGGTCAAAATCTGGAGGATAGATAACCCAGGTAAGCATTTCCTTGCCATCGCTGGTTTTTACCATACGCTTCTCCACCTTGCTCATTTTTACATTGCTGTAGATGTCGTCATTTACATGAGTAAGCTGCTTAGCGGCACCTTTTTTAATATCCACACTGTAAACTTCCGTGGCGTGGTTCATATCTTGGCGCTCCACTATCAGTTGCTTTCCGGCTACTTCAAAGTGGTTGTAGTTATGGTCACCGGAAGTTACTTTTTTGTAGGTAACACCTTTAGAGGTTTGCGTAATCTGATACACTTGATTGCTGCCATCTTCAGGCACACCGGCATAAATGGTGTTGTTATCCACCCAGCTAAAATTCTGGAAAGTCATATCATCATACTTATTGGTAGCCTGCAGCAAATGGGTTTTTTCGCCCGTCTTCATATTCATGATGATGATGTCATTCACATCACTTTCAAAACCCGGGGTTTTCATGCTCAGCCAACCTAGCTTACTACCGTCAGGAGAAAACTTAGGGTCTTTGTCGTAACCAGCCATACCCGCAGAAAGGGTAGTGGTTTTACCAGTGGCAAGTTCCACAGCATAAAGCTCAGAGTTGGTGCTTACTGCCCACTCCTTACCGCTTAGCTTTTTGCTTTCGTACACCACCGTTTTGCCGTCAGGGCTAAGGGTAAAGCTTTCGCTTCCGCCAAATGGGTTTACAGGGGCATCAAATTTTTCGCCCTCCATCAGGTCTTTAAACTCGGTGGCCTTGGCCCCATCTGTACCTATATAGGCAATGCAAATGTGGTTGTACTCGGCACCGCTCCAGCTGTCCCAGTGGCGGTACATCAGGTCGTCAATTACAAAAGCCTCGGCCTTGGGTAGGTTGGGGTAAAGGTCGGCAGTGGTTTTTTCCATTTTTACTGAAGTGGTAAAAAGCAGGGCAATTCGGCCATCAGGCAGGTCAAATGCCTTAATGTTGCTCATGCCGCCATCAATTTCGGTGGCTGGCTTTAGGTCCGTTCCATCGGCATTCATCATGTGGAACTGCCCCTGATGGGAAAAACCAATTTTCTTACCGCCCATAAGGTAGTGGGCGCCATACTCACCACCGGGAAGGTCGGTTAGTTGTTTTTTGTTTTTACCATCGGCACCCATAGCGTATAGGTCGCGGCTGCCTTTGTTTGCATCCGTATCGTAGTTGGTAATGCCGTAAATAAACTGTTTACCGTCAGGCGAAACTGTTTCCAGGCTTACACGCCCCAGTTTCCAAAGCAGTTCGGGGGTCATGGTTTCGCTTTGCGCGAAGGATATAAAGCAGGTGAGTGCCAATATCAGCGTGCCTATTTTTCTCATGTTTTTTGGTGTTTTTATTTGGAGGCGTGAAGGTAGGTGAACGGCCCGAATACCCCAAAAGAGGATTTTAATGATTTGAAGGGAAAGGGATTTGAAGATTTGAAGATTGGAAAATTTGAAGATTGAGAAAAGTGAATAAATAGTTAAGAATTATCTGATAGAGGGGGAAGGGAATTTGCGATATTGCGGGGGAAAAGCACTTAGCACTTGGATTCTTGTAAAAGGGTTTGTGAATGAAAGGTGTTTCTTTAACGAATTAATAATTAATACATCGTAAATGAGAACCTCATTTTTATGCGGTATGATCCTAAGTTTACTTTTATCAAGCTGCAATGGTCAAATTGTATCAGACCCAAAAACTATTTACAACAAGGATTTTAAATGGACCATTGTAATTCCTGAGAACTTTAATTTTATAGAGCCATCTGAATGGGAAAAACTCCAAAATAGAGGAATTGACGCCATAGAAGAAACTATCGGAGAGGAAGTTGAAAGTCAAGCGAAAACTATTTTTGTTTTTAAAAATGGAGATTTTAATTATTTGGAATCGAACTATCAACCCTACGATATAGACGCTGATGGAGACTATATTGAGACTTGTCGCGGTGTCAATGAAATTTTTTACCAAACATTAGAATCTCAAATGCCTGATGCCGTTATCGACACCATCTCAAGTGTAGAAAAAATTAGTGGCTTAGAGTTTCAAACCTTCAAATTGAATGCAACTATGCCTAATGGGATGATAATCCATATGATTATGTATAGCAGATTATTTGGTGAAAAAGAACTCTCTGTAAATGTAACTTATGTTAATGAAGTTGAAGGAAAAAGGATGATTGAAGCTTGGTCTAGTTCAAAATTCGAATAGGGTTTCATTCTTACATTTTCTTGCAGAAGGACAATAATAAATCTCTTGATTACCCTCAGTTAATAGGTTGTTTAATTCCCTCATATAATTGTTCAATAACAAAGCTACTTCCACTTTAAAATGAATATGGTCTTCACTATCCCCGAAGGGATATCTGTGGTTTGTAGATTGAATTCATAGTTAAGAATTATCTGATAGAGGAGTGGGGTTATTTGCGATATTGCGGGGGAGTAATTGCTTTCTAGTTATAAATGATTAAAAGCATTTTTGAGTTAGAAATGTATGTATTGAGGTTAGGATTAATTCGAGAAAATGGAAGATAGGACAAAGGTAGATGTAGCAAATGGTATAGGACTGGCAGCTGAGAAGGCATTAGATTTTATTGAAAAAATTGTTGCAGGGCCATTAATGGAGGGAACTGGAATTTTTACAGATAAGGTAAAATACTGGAGGTTTAAAAATCAGGTAGATATAATTACTAAAGCACGAAAGTACCTAAAGAAGAAGGGAATTGAAATACCAAAAAAAATTCCGATAAAGGATGTTTCAACATTATTGGAGTATGCATCCTTCGAAGAAGATGAAGATATGCAGGACAGCTGGGCTAAATTGCTTGCGAATGCAATGAATCCAAAGAATGAATTTAATGCGTGCCATCTTTTTAGTCAAGTGCTAAATCAAATTTCCGTGAACGAATATTATATTTTGAATTACGTAAAATCAAAATGTTATTTAATGTCTAGTGATCATCGACCTTATCTTGAAAGAGGTGAATTAATTAGAAACGGTCATTCAGACTACCAAACTGGAATGTTATTAGTTGATAACCTTTTAAGATTACGCCTAATTGAGGAAGAGCCTCCGAGGTTTAGAGACGATTCAAATAAAGTTTATTTGTACCATAGAGATGAGGATAGGCCAAAAAATGAAATTATCGCCTCGGACTCCTTTAGGCTATCAAAATTTGGAGCAGAATTGATGAAACAGATTACCGAATAAAACTATGCTTAAATAGGAGTATTCAAAGTTATATCTTAAGTACTCGGATTTCAAATCCATGATACTTCAAAAAGTTAATATGATCCAATCACTAAAACTAACCTATGAAAATTTTCAAGCAGGTAACTGCCAACAATATTGAGCTGACGCCATATCCATTTAAGAAGGAATTGGCCATGGAGGCTTATTTGATTGAGAACGAGGAGATCCTTGCTTTGGATAATGACAACTTTACGGAAGTAGCAGTACTTGATGAGGAAATTGCTTTGAAGAAGGGAAGGCGCGATAGAGATGGGCGGATTGATATCCTAACCTCCTATGGCGCTGAATATTTGAGCGTAATTGAGCTTAAGCTCCATCAGATTAATTCATCCACTCTTTTTCAGCTGGAAAGCTATTTAGACCAAAAAGACCAAATATTAGAGGTTCATAATTATTGGCAAGAAGAAGTCCCACCAAAATGGATTGGTGTAATTGTAGGAACTTCAATTAGTGCTGAATTACAAGAGAAGTTAAGTGCGGGTTACAAGTACAATGATATCCCTATTGCGGGGATTGTATTGAACAGATACCGCAGCCCTGATAACCAGATTTTTGTTGTTTCGGACACCTACTTCTCGTACAACTATTCAGAAAAGGACTATTCTAAGTTTTTATATAAAGGCCAGGCTTTTAATAAAGGAAGGCTGGTTAATGAGGTTGTGAGAGACTACGTTGAACAGAAGCCTTCAACCCCCTTGTCTAATCTTCAGGAAGTATTCCCAAAACACATCCAAGGCAGTTTTGGTGTTTTTGATAAACTGGCAAGAGCGGAGGAGATTTACTATGGCACCGGTCATAAACGACATTACATTAAACCAACGGAAACTATAAACTTAGCTGATGGAGAGGTTATCGCGACATGTAACCAATGGAACCCGATAAACATAGCAGCTTTTATTGAGAAGGCGAGAGAAATAGGGTATATTATAGTAGTAAAGTAATCCGTAGCAGTTTCTCGGATTTTTTATCCATGATAATAAACCCATTAGAGATTAAATTGAAGCACAGTTGAAAAGAATAATCAAAATATTCATCATTAGCCTTTTTACACTCTTAACTGGCTGCCAAACCAATGTAGTAAGTAGGGTTGATCGGGATGGAAAAAAGGAGGTAACCAAATTTCCTGTAATCATCGATACATCAAAATATAAAACTTCTTTGAGAGAAGCAACGTGGCTATCCACAGCTAACCACGAGCTTCTGTACATAGGGAAATGGAGGGATACTATTTATCCAGACTATGGCCTAAAGTATTATCCAATTCTTTTTCCGTTTCCACCAGATTCGGAGTTTGAGCCAAGTGATACCCTTGGTTTTCATAAAAGGTTAACAGGCCATGGTATGTACCCATACTACATTGACTGGATGGCACCAAATAACTATAAGTCTTGCAGTAAGGCACATGTCTCTATCACCGTGGATACCACACAACGAGTTAAGAATGACGACATACATTCTGGTTCAGGTAGTCCTTATTTTGAGGCATACCCAGTTTTGATTCAAAACCTCGATACTGATACGATTACCATAGGCTATGGGCATTTCTTGCCACTAATTACTGAGGCAAAAGATTCAGCCGGAAATTGGAGGCGTATTGAAAAAAGATGGATTTATATGTGTGGAAACGGGGTGGGAACAATTATTTTACCTCCAATGGAAATTGGCCTTTCTGCAGCAATGATCTATCATGGGGATTTTGAGACTACATTAAGACTAAGTATTGATGAAATCTTTTCAAATGAATTTACCGGGAGAATAAATTATCGCCAGTTTGAAAGTATGTTTAATGAACAGGGAGACTACAAAGAAGAATATAAAATGGAAAGGAAAGCCAAAGAATCGACAGGTGGAAAATAGGTCTGCAAATTATTACAGGCCTACTTAAGACTTTGGAATCAAATTAAATACATCCTATGAAAAAAATCACAACCCTATTCTTTCTCCTGCTAAGCGTTGGAGCCTTTGCACAGCAATTACCCACAGAACCCGCTCCGGGCTTCGCATTTCCCATAGGAACCAGGTTCACCATTAAAATGGTTCAGGTAGATTCTGTGAATTTTGACTTTTCTATTATTGAATTTGAGGAGTTTCGCCAAACGGTGGATACCTATGAAATGATTTATCAAATCGGTATTCGGGATTTTACCTTGTTGAAATTTTAAATAGACAGGGGTTGGAGCTTAGATAGCCTATCCATAAATGTTTTATTAATAGCTAAGGGTTTAGTTGATATTAAAATCGGATGTTCTGGAAAAAGAAAAATAAAGTTTTAAAGAAGCTTCAGGTCTGCTCTACCTGCGGAAAGGAGCATTCCGGGCTTCCAGCACTTGGATTTTTGGAACCGACAAACTATGCGGACTTAACCAATCAGGAAAAGTCGGAGATGGCGGAGTGTGATACTGACTTTTGTATTATTCGCCATCCGGAGCAAACCGACAGGTATATAAGAGCCTGCCTGCATGTTCCGGTTGTTGATACATGTGATGAGCTCCAATACGGAGTATGGGTTTCTTTAAGTGAAAAGAGTTTTGAGAGTTATAAGAAAACTTATCAGATTGACTGTGAAAAGGAAATCTACTTTGGCAGAATAGCCAATTGGATTGGATGTTATGATGACTCAACAATAGGTTTACATGTAAATGTAGAAACCAGGAATGGGGGTATTCGGCCGGAGCTGTTTCCCCATGAATCGGAACATCCATTGGTAAAGGACTGGGTGAGCGGTATCACATACGAGGAGGCGCTAAGGCGGGTTGGTCAGAGGAAAGAACTATAAGCCTGTTTTACATAGTTGATTACAGGTTATAATAGAGGATGGCGAAATCTCTTAAATCTTCACCCTTCAGGCCTAGGCATTATAAAAAATGAAAAAAAAACCAACGCAATGAATAAAAGCAACAGTCTAGTATTACTTATTACAAGCTTAATTTTATTCTGCTCTTGTGGCCAACCAGTAAGTCATGATAAGGAAGTAGGCTATTATGTAGCTATTGCGACCGAAATGAATAACACAACTGCCATGGTAAATGCCTTTTGGCATCAAACACTAGAGGCTGCCACGGCAGCACAACAAAACCAAAACATGAAATTAGATAGCAGTTATATGGACACGTTGTATAAATCCTATCAAATATCAACACTTGCATTATCTAAATCTATTGACCGCTTATCTCTTATTCCGGAAATTGACCAAAATATTAATCTAAAGGAAAGAACTCTTGCTCATCTAAAAGACACAAGAAAATTGCAAGAATCTGCTTTACCAGATGTATTAAAGGTGCTAACCACTGGACTTGGAAACCTCACGGACACAGAAAGAGAATCATTTAAGGAATTTCAATCAAGAGGCGGAGAACTTTTGGCGGCAGCAGCTGAACTAGAGAAGCTATTTCTTGACTTTCAGAACGAACACCAAATAACAAGCGAGGACTTGGGAAGATACGGGTTAAAATATCCGTGATATAGCATTAGCTCTTTTCCGCCATCTCTTTCCATTACCTACTTTAGATGCTTTAATTCACTCATAGATGTTTCAGGGTACTTTTTTCATTCGGTTGACTTTGGTAGTGGTTCTTTCGGTACCAATGTTTTTAGGTCAGTTGTTTGGGCAATACCATTTGCCCAAGCCAGCGGTTTTAGTGGACAATGAAGTGAGCATTATTCGCGTAAAGCAAACGCCTTTGCGGATGGAGAATGTGAAGGGTAAGGATATTACTCCGAAAAATTTTGATCCCACCACTTATTGGGTGGCTACCTTTTACCTCAATGCCCAAGGTTTGGTTGATTCTGTTTATCACTCCCCTGCCAATAGCTTTTACAAGAAGGAAGTATTTAGGTATGACTCCCTCAACAATGTGGTAGAAAGTAAAACCATTTTGAGTGACGGCAAGGTGGAACAGCGCTCTTTGGTTGAAAGGGTTGCGGATGGTCAGTTATAT
Source organism: uncultured Owenweeksia sp. (assembly GCA_963975525.1). GTDB lineage: Bacteria > Bacteroidota > Bacteroidia > Flavobacteriales > Schleiferiaceae > Owenweeksia. The sequence goes on from CAXBJE010000044.1 coordinate 7,328, forward strand.
TTCCGCAGTTGGGAGCAGGGCCAGCTAATGGTTGAAATACGCGGCACGGCTGACAGTATTATTTATGAAACCATCAGGCATAGAATATACACTCCGGAGCATCAGTATTACCAATACACTTATGATTTGGAAAAGGATATAGCCACAGAAACCTGGTTTCATGGAGATTGGGTAAAAAGTTTGGAAAGCAAGCAATGGATTAGTGAGAATGGTGTGCCCCGTCAGTTTATCTATACAACCTTTGAACATCCCTATAAACACAAAAAGCCAAAAACGGAAACCCATACACTGGAAGTGGATTCGGCAGGGGTGGTAATCAATAAACTAAACGGGCAGGTTTTTGACCCCTTTCGGTTGGATAACTTTTTTAAGCGTCACGACATTTTTCAGGGAATTGCACTGCCCCATAATTCTACTTTTACTAAAGACCACTTAATAACTGATATGGAGGTTTCATCACTTTACACCTTTGATGGGGATGAAATGGTGTACCTGTATCAATTTGAATATGAGTAGGGGTAATTTGAACATCCACCACTTACGAAATATCATCAGGATAAAGCGGTTTTTTAACAGCAGATGGTTTGTGGGATCTGTTATAGCTGCTGTTTTTCTTTATGTTTTTAGTAAGGAGCAACACACCGCGGAAGAGAACTTTGAGTCGTTAAGATTTCTGGCATTTTCCACGGTTTTTATGGTTTCATTCGTGCTCATGTTCAACCTCATGGCCATGATTCTAATTCTAAAGTCAAAGCCTAAGCACAAGAAAGAACCTGTTAAATTGAGGCACACCCAAATAGTACATGGCGTTGGTTATATAGCATTAGTGGTTTTGATTGTGTTGACCGATTTCTCGGTGATTACATTTTGGGCAATTGCATTCGGGCTCTTTACTGGTGTGTTTTATAGCCTGTATTTATTGGTGGGTAAAATTTTGACCAGAATTTGGAATAGTGCGAAACAAGGGGCTAGAAAGAGATATTTTGATGAGTTTACTAAAAGGGAATAACGGGTGATAGTATCATATGATACTATCATGGCACTTGTTTTTAGAGGCATTTCCTAAAACCAAATCTCTTGCGCCAGTCTATAGGTGTTGGCGTGTGCATCTACTATATCCGCTAATCTTTCGGAATAACCTCCACCCATATTAACGGAAACAGGCAGTTTGTGCTTTTTACAGGTTTCAAACACAAAACGGTCCCGTTCCTTACAACCTTCCATGGTAAGGGCTAGTCTGCCCAACTTATCGGTTTTCAATACATCTACACCACTTTGAAAAAATATAAAATCAGGTTGTTCTTCATCAATCAGTTTGGGTAAGTGTTCTTTCAGCACTTGTAGGTAAAAATCATCTTCGGTTCCATCGGGCATAGCAATATCTAAATCAGAGGCCTCTTTATGCATCGGGTAGTTTTTTGCGCCATGCATGGAGAAGGTATAAACCCGTTTTTCATTTTCCATGATTTTAGCTGTTCCATTCCCCTGATGCACATCTAAATCCACTACCAGTATTTGCTTAGCCAGCTGGTTATCCAGTAAGTAATGGCTGGCAATGGCAATATCATTAAGCAGGCAAAAGCCTTCACCACTATCTGCATAAGCATGGTGGGTACCTCCGGCAATGTTCATAGAGATTCCATACTCTATAGCGAAATGGCAATTATCAATGGTGCCCTGGCAAATAGTGATTTCGCGCTGCACCAATTCCCGTGTAAGCGGAAAGCCCGTTTTGCGCTCTTCCTTACGGGAGAGGTTCACTGTTTTTAGTTTCTCCCAATATTCAGCCGTATGTGTACGCAGGATTTGGGTTTCCGAAAGTTGACCCGGAGCAAAAAAGTTGGCTTCGGTACAGGTGCCTTCATATAGTAGTTGCTCGGGTATTAACGAATATTTGGCCATTGGAAAGCGGTGGCCTGGGGGCAACGGATGATGATAAATGGGGGAGTAGGCAATTTTGAGCATTAATGTGAGTGTACGAATTGACTATTTTTAGCAGACTTAACCCCACAAATATGAAAAAGATTAACTGGCGCTATGCCATTGGTGAATTACTGATTGTAATTGTAGGTATCAGCATTGCGTTTGCGCTAAACAACTGGGCCGGCAAAATTCGAGATCGGGACGAAGGCCAGGCATACCTTACCAATATCAAAAATGACTTGAGTCAAGACATCGTTCAGCTGGATTCTAACATTGCCAAAATTGAACTTCGGAGAAAGTACCTTAAGGAGTTAATGGGCCACCTACATGTAAAACGCCCTGGGCGAGATACTGCCGCAATGAAGATTTTTAAGGTAGCAGACCCTGTTAGCTTTCGTGGAAATGAGACTACCATACAAAGCATGAAGTTTTCGGGCGACCTAAAGCTAATAACCGATATTGAGCTGAAGAACAAAATCATTGCCCACTACAGCATTTATGAGCATGTGGGTTTAGAAAACGAACGTCAGGGGACTTTTGCCAAGGATTACTTAGCGGAGTATTTCATGAAAAATATTGATTACAGCAAGTTTCGCTCAGAAGATGGTTTTGACTTTGTGGAGGAAAAGTACTTTCAAAACCTGGTGTATAGCCTGTATGGGATTTATGGTTTGGGACTAAAAGTTCAGGAAGAGGCGAGACAAAGTGCCAAGGAGCTTTATGAGGTTTTGTAACATTGTTTTCTCTTTTTTATTTGTTCGTTTTTGGCTTGAACCAAAAAGAACCAAAAAGTTCAAGGCTTCCTATAAATTTCTTAAAAGCTACAGTTTACTTGCTCTTCGAAGCCCCAGCCGCTTCGCTTCGGCACTTCTCAGGAGCACGTTTCACTTCGCTTTTCTACGAAATTTCTAAAAGGCCGATCCTAAATTGGGTGATGTGAATTGTTCCATTTGAGGGCTGAAAATATAGTATGGCCACACCCCGTCTCGGCTAAGCCGAGACCACCCCTCTCCCTCGGAGAGGGGAATGCGCACCGAGGGGCTTTAAACCTTAAACTTTAAACTTTAAACTAATAACTAGCAAGCCTAACGAAGTTCCGCGGCAAACTGGTGCTTAAAGCTGCCCAGTATTTTCTCCATCACCTTATCTACTTGCTTGTCGTTTAGGGTAGATTGGTCATCGCGTAAAGTAAAGCTCATGGCGTATGATTTTTTGCCTTCCGGGAGGTTTTTGCCCTCGTACACATCAAACAGGTTTACCTTACGGAGAATCTTGCGCTCACTTTTTTCGGCAGCAGCCTTAAGGTCGGTATAGCGTACTTCCTTATCCAGCAATAGCGCTAAATCCCTACGTACCTCGGGGTACTTGGGTAGCTCCTTAAAAGTTATTGTGTTCTTCTTGGCTTTCTTGGCCAAATATTCCCAGTCCAAATCGGCATAAAACACTTCCTGCTTTACTTCGGCCTGGCGGGCAGTTTTATCATTAATCTTACCTATGGTCACCACCTCTTTTTTGTTAATGGAGATGCCAAGGGCATAGTCAAAGGCAGGGTGGTTTACATCCTGTTCGTCCCAGCTACTAAAACCAAGCCGCTCTAAAATCAGCTCTACTTCCGCTTTCAGGTAATAGAAATCGGTTTTTCCGGCCGGTGCCTTCCAAACCTCCTGCTGTTGCATTCCGGTTTTCCACAGGCCAAGTCGGGTGCTTTCATTGTAGCCTGTTTCGGTTTTGCTGTAGGTTTTACCAAACTCATACAGGCTAAGGTCTGGGCGCTGGCGGTTGGCATTGCGGCTTACTGTTTCCAGTCCGCCAAACAACAGACTTTGGCGCATTACAGCCAAATCCTGGCTCAGTGGGTTCAGCATTTCCACAGAATCTGTAGCGGTAAAACCATTGCCATCAAAGTACGTGGGCTTGGTTAGTGAGTTATTCATAATCTCATTAAAACCACGGGCACTAAGGGCAATGCTTATTTTTTCGCGGTAACGCGCTTCACTTTTTGGGTCGGTTTGAGCCACAGAAATACTCATACGCTGGCCCATATCAATGGCATTGAAACCATAGATGCGGAGAACCTCTTCCACTATATCAGCCTCGCGGGTAACGTCAGCGCGGTAAGGTGGTACGCTCAAAAGCAGGTTTCTACCCGATTCTGATTTTATCTGAATATCCAATGAACTCAGAATAGAACGAACCATATCCAGTTCAATCTCTTGCCCAATAAGGGTATTCATCCTATCAAGGTTAACCTCAATTGGTGTGTGTTCAACTTTTTTAGGATATAGATCTTTTATATCCATGGCAATTTCACCACCTGCAATATCATGGATAAGGATGGCCGCACGTTTAAGTGCATATAATGTCATTTCAGGATCTACACCTCTTTCATACCGAAAGGAAGCATCAGTATTGAGGGCATGGCGTTTGGCCGTTTTACGCACCGAAACACTGTTGAAATAAGCAGCCTCTAAAAACACATTAGTTGTGGCTTCTGTTACACCAGATTGGATTCCTCCAAATACCCCGGCAATGCACATGGGTTCATTGTTGCCATTGCAAATCATCAGGTCGTTGGCATCCAATTCTCTTTCCTTTTCATCCAGCGTGGTAAACTTTGTTCCGGTATCCAGCGTACGAACTATCACTTTATTACCTGCAATTTTACTTACATCAAAGGCATGCATGGGGTGGCCCGTTTCATGTAGAACGAAGTTGGTAACATCCACTACATTGTTGATAGGCCCAATGCCAATCGCGCGTAAGCGGTTTTGCAGCCAGGCAGGAGAGGGGCCAACTTTTACATTCTTTAGAGAAACACCAGCATAGCGGGGGCAAGCCTCTATATTCTGCACTTCTATTTCAATAGGTAGCTCATTTGAGCTTACGCTGAAAGAGGAAACCGAAGGCAGGTTAAGTTCTATGTTTTTATGGTCGTAACGGATTAAGGCGGCTCGTAAATCGCGGGCAACACCATAGTGGCTCATGGAATCGGTACGGTTTGGCGTTAGGCCAATTTCAAAAACAAAGTCTGATTCAATATTGAAAAACTCGGCAGCAGGGGTACCTACTTTGGCATCGGCATCCAACACCATAATACCATCGTGCGACTTACCAAGGTTCAGTTCATCTTCGGCACAAATCATTCCTTCCGAAACTTCGCCTCTTATCTTACTTTATAGTGAAATCTCCCTCTTCTGAGTAGATAGTAGTGCCCACAGTGGCTACGGGGACTTTTTGTCCGGCAGCAACATTGGGTGCGCCACAAACAATGTGTACAGGTTCATCACCACCAACATCCACCGTGGTTTTTCTAAGCCTGTCAGCATTGGGGTGTGGTTCGCAGGTAAGCACTTCGCCTATCACCACGCCTTTTAATCCACCTTTTAAGGTTTCAATTTCATCCACACCTTCCACCTCAAGTCCGGTGTCGGTAAGTAATACTGAAATCTCCTCTGGAGCGAGGTCTGTATTGATATATTCCTTAAGCCACTTATAGGAAATCTTCATGCACGCTAAATTTTTAAAGCGGCAAAGGTAAAGTTTAGATTAAAGTG
>CAXBJE010000045.1:0-12643 GCA_963975525.1 uncultured Owenweeksia sp.
ATAAAAGGTGAAAAAAACACCTGGGACCTTAAACGATTAGCTCCTTAAAACAAAAACCCGTCACGGATTTTCCGAGACGGGTTTTCTTTTACTCACTGTTTGCAAGCGGTGAGCCTTATTTTACTTCTTCATGGCTTTCCATGAGTCGATACCTTTATCAATCATCTCATTGTAACCGAATTCAGAGCCATCCTTTTTAGCTGCTTCCTGTCCCACTTTTTTAGACATTTCAGCGGACTTTACAGCTTCCTTGTACATTTTCTTTTCGGCAAGAATTTCTGCCTTTAGCCAATAGCTGTACCATGATGTTTGGTTTGCAGCAATAGACATGTCCATATACTCCAATGCACGATCCATTTCTATTTTGTTGTTGTAGAAGTAGTTTGCAGCATTGCGATACACCCTCCATTTTCCTTCTTCTTCGCTTTCTGCAAGGGCTTTATCAATGTTTTTCATTGCAATATCATTTACATTAAATGTAAATGGAATGGTAACCTTGGTTTTGTTCCACATCAAAACAATCGCTGCACTTTCTGCCTGAATGTTGTTTACATCAATGGTAAATGACTCAGTCATTTCAGTAGTTTGTACTTCAACCTTGGTTCTTAGCACATCATTTTCCTCTGAGTACCCGTTTGTACCACCGTGATCAGTTTTAGAGTTGAAGATAACTTCCCAGCTATCAGGAGAGGGAATGGTAAACATGGAATATTTGCCTGCTGGTAATTTTTTACCGGCTATCGTTACCTCTGATGAAAATTCAACGGTAGTATTCATATTGGCACCTGTTCTCCATAATTTGTCAAAAGGAACAAGCTCGCCAAATATTTCACGGCCCTTAACGCTTGGTCTGCTATAAACAATGGTTACATCAGTTAACCCTACTCTTTGAGATAGAGTAGCTGTAGGACTTGGTGCCGGTAACTCCTGGGCCGATGTGTTCAGAATTCCAGCCATTACAAAGGCTGCTAAAATTATTTTTTTCATGGTAAAATTTTGTTTGGTGCAATAATACAATTTACGCGCGCCCTATGAAATCAACAATGTCTATGGGGTTAGGATATGACTGGAGTCGCACCTATGAATCTTGGTATTAATTGCTGCTTTTGCATTTCTAAAGGCAACATACTGTTCGCCAAAGTTTGCTCTTTCGTCCATAGCTTCAAAGTGTTTATCCAAAAGTCCTAATAGCAACTCTGTGAACTCGCGTACTGCATTTTCATGGCCATGGCAGCTTGATATGTAGTCAGCCACTTTATCCTTAATCAAATACTCCATAAAAATGGGGTTGCATGATCTTCCCACGGCAAAGCTTATGCTTGCCTTACGGGCAATGGCTACATCGGCAACATCACTAAAGAGGCAAATAACTTCAGATGGATTAATATTATAAGTATCACTAAAATGCTGAAACGCTATAGCTTTACCTCTTGACTCACAGTACACTGTATCAAAGTGTTCTCGTTTACCAAAGTCATGAGAGTTTAAATTTTTTGAGCCAGTTATGATAACAGTTTTAACCATTTTTCCAAAGGCCAGGTAAAACCCCAGTCGCAAAAGATCAATACCTGTAGCGTCAACCTCGCTAAAACCAGTTTCTGTAGCAGAACCTTTGAAACCGTCATTAAACAATCCATCCCAGTCAAATATGATGGCTTTTATATTTGGCAATCGCTCCCGAATATCAAAACCACTGGTGAAAAATTGGCCACCAATGTCAATAAAGCTGTCTTCTATATGCGCTAATTCCATATTTTGTAAGTAAAGGATTATTACAATGTAAATAAATAACAAAGTTCAGGACAAAATGCAGGCGAATCAGTTTAGATTCTAAATAAAAAAGATACTTTTAACCAAATTAATCCTAAAACTAAACAATTATGCTAAAAGAATTTAAGGAATTCATCCAGAAAGGAAATGTACTTCAACTTGCAGTCGGCTTTATTATGGCCACTTATTTTGGTGCCATTGTAAAATCATTGGTAGACGATATTATCATGCCTCCAATTGGTTTGGCACTTGGCGGAGTAGATTTTTCGGATATGAGATTGGTGCTAAAAGAAGGGGTGGCTGCTGTAATGCAGGGAGAAGATGTGGTGTCACCTGAAGTTGCGGAAGTAGCGATCAACTATGGTAACTTTATCAATATAGTTATTACCTTTTTAATTGTAGCTTTTGCTGTTTTCATGATTGTTAAGGCTTACAACAGCAGTGTTAAGAAGAAAGAAGCAGAACCAGCACCAGCTGCGCCAGCTCCTCCAAGCGAAGAAGTTCAATTGTTAAAGGAAATTCGCGATTCTTTGAAAAAATAACGAACTATTTTATTTACATACTAAAGGCCGATATCCTAATAGATATCGGCCTTTCTTGTTTAGCATAATTCTTTAAAAGCTACTTGAACTGCCTTTTTAATGCTTCAGTTACATGGTGCACTGCGGGACACATTTCAGCATTTTTACGTGTCAGCTCTAGAATTTGATGCATCTTGTTTCTATCTGTATGAGGATATTCTCGGCAAGCTTTAGGTCTGTTTTCATAAACACTGCAGTAATTGTCATCACCTAAAAAAGGGCAGGGCGTTGATTGTAACACAAAATCGCCATCTTCATCCTTTCGGAGATACTGATCCATAAAATCACCGGCTTTCATTTTAAAGTGCCTGGCCAGTTTATCAATATCTGTATTGGTAAATAGCGGCCCTGTGGTTTTACAGCAGTTGGCACATTCTAAACAGTTGATACAAGAAAATGCTTCCTCATGAGCATTGTGAAATGCCTGATCAAGTTTTTTGGGGTTGATTGATTTAAGCTTTTTGTAAAACTTCTTGTTTTCGGCCTTAGTTTCTTTGGCCTGCTGATTAAACTCGTCTAAGTTTATCACTTCCCCCTGCCTTGAAGAACAATAAGAACCGTGTAGATTAGAATCTTAAGATCATTAAAAAGATTCATGTTTTCGATATAGATGATATCATACTTAAGTCGTTGAACCATCTCATCTACATTTTCGGCATAGCCATATTTTACCATGCCCCAGGAGGTGATGCCCGGTTTTACTTTCTGTATATGCTTGTAATGTGGTGCCTTAACCTTTATCCTGTCTATATAATAAGCGCGTTCAGGGCGAGGGCCCACAATGGACATTTCACCTAAAACCACGTTGATAAACTGAGGTAATTCATCCAAACGATACTTACGCATAATGCGTCCCCATGGTGTAATGCGTTCATCTTCTTCACTACTAAGTTGTGGCCCATTTTTCTCCGCATCCTCATACATACTGCGGAATTTTATCATTCTAAACTCACGGCCATATTGGCCCAACCTGGGTTGAGTAAAGAAAATAGACCCCTTACTGGAAAACCTCACCATAATGGCACTGAAACAAAACAGGGGAGAGAGAAGAATTAAAAGAAGGCCTGAGACAAAGACATCAAAAACACGCTTTATTACCTTTTGCCACATGGGCATCAACTCATGGTTGATTTCGATTAATGGAGCAGAACTAATGGATTCGAGCTTAACCTTACCCGATATAATGTCGTAGGTGTCTGGTATCATTTTTACCTTAACGTTGGTATCCTCCAAAATATTGATGATGGTTTCAAGTTTTTCGTGCTCAGAGGATTCAATCGCAATAATTACCTCGTCAATATCATGACGCTCGATTATCTCAGGAAGTTGGGTGTGGGTTCCTAAATGCTCCAGATTTTTTTCTACCAAAAAGCGGATATTGTTATGAACGCTAACAAAACCCACAAAACGGTTGCCTGTACTTGTTTTGTTCCCAATCTCATTGTAAAGCTCTGCGGCCTTATCGTTACTGCCGATTAGAACCGAATTAAAAGTTATTTTTCCTTTACGGATGCGGTTGCTAGTAGCAGTACTTAAAAGAAAGCGGAAAAAGCTGGTTATTAAAAAGTGACTTCCAAAATAAATGAGAAAGCCGCGATAGTAATCGGTGTAGTTTGATACCCAGTCATCAAGTATTAAGGCGAAGAAAATAAATATACTACCTAGTAAAGAGGCGTTAAAAGTGTAGATGAACTCCTTAAGCCTGGAGCGCCTAAAGATATCCCGATAAAAACCGGTAATAACATACATGGTAAGCCAAAAGGCAGCTACAAAAAACAACCCCAGAAAATAGGTGCCGGTAAAAAAGCTGGTGCTCAGTTCAAATGGAATACTTTCCATATCAAGCACCACCCTCCGCAATATATATAGGATGCTGTAGCTCATACCCGCAGCTATCACATCCCAAAACATATACTTAAAGCGTTGGAGGGTATAGTTTTTCATAGGCGTTAATAAACAAGTTTGAGGTTGTCTAAAAACACCTTGCCTGTATCAAGATCATCATCATGATCGGCTCTGAAATATATTTTGTAGCCGGTGGCATTGGTTTGAGAACTAACCTCGCTCACCAGGTTTACATAAATTTTATTCCACTCGCTTTTTGGTGTGATGTATAGGGTAGGCTGTTGAATAGTGCTACCCGCAACATCTGCAAATACCCCAACAATAAAAGGGACATTGCATTTATAGTTCATTTCAAGATAAACATTAGCACCACCAGGTAATTGCAATGCTTTTACAGAAACTACTTCTGCTAAATCCTTGCTCTTTGTGGTATATAGAATACCTGCGCGGCCATTTGATTCTGTAGGGTTTTGAGGATTTACGTAATTATCAGGGTCGCTTAAATTCGTCTTACGCAAGTTAGTATCACTCTTACTGGTCTTTTCGAAGTTAAGGCCGGCACCATCAAAGGTTTCAACCAAATTTACGGTAACCCGATTGGTGTAACTGGTAACCCGATTGGCTGAATCAATGAGAATTGTATCAGATTCTGCCTTTCCGGAGGGAGTGTAGTTAAGCGTAAACTTCAGGGCTTCAAAGCCTTCATAAATTGCACGGGAGGCTGCAATACCATTAAGGTTGATTCCGGCATACATTGTTATTTCATTATCTCCCTCGCTTAAGATGGCGGGCACAACGCATGGAAGTTCAAATACACCTACGGCATCTCCGTTGGCATAAATCCAAACTGTGGTGATTTTACTGCTGGAGGTTCCCTCACTTACATAGTCTGTATTGAGCAGGATTTCCGGAACTGAAAGGTACACAGGCTTTTGTGCTTCCCAGTCCTTGGAGCAGGAATTAAATAAAACGATGAACAGGGCAGCAAAAGCTGCTAAAGAGTATTTTTTGGCCATATTTCAGGCAATCACATTAAGATTGAGGTTGATCTTCTCCAGAATTTGATGTGCTACATCCAAAGCCCGGTATCCGTCTTCGAGACTAACGCTCACATCCTCCTTTTTATTGATTGCTGATGCAAAACTTCTCAACTCTTCTTGTATAGCATTGGTTTTCAATGCTTCTGGTTGTTCAAAATAGATCTGTTTTTTCTTTCCATTGCCCAAATCCATTACCATGGCAAATGGGTCATCCTCATTTTCAATATCGCGCATACGTATTACTTCGCTGGTTTTCTCCAGAAAATCTACAGTTACATAAGCATCCCGCTGAAAAATTCGGGTTTTGCGCATATTCTTTAAGGAGATACGGCTTGCAGTAAGGTTAGCCACACAGTTGTTGTCAAACTCAATTCTTGCATTGGCAATGTCTGGCGTATCGCTAAGTACAGCTACACCACTGGCGCTTATCTTTTTGATGTTTGATTTTACCATGCTAAGCACGATGTCAATATCATGAATCATCAGATCCAGTACAACAGGTACATCTGTACCTCTGGGGTTAAACTCAGCCAGGCGGTGAGTTTCAATAAACATAGGGTTTTGGATATACTCTTGTGCGGCTAAAAAGGCCGGATTGAAACGCTCCACGTGACCTACCTGAGCTTTTACGCCAGCTTCTTCAGTAAGCTTAATAAGTTGTTTGGCTTGCTCCGGTGTCTCAGTAATAGGTTTCTCAATAAATACATGCTTGCAGCTTTTTAGAGCTTTTACCGCACATTCAAAGTGATTTAAGGTTGGAGTTACAATATCTACCACATCCACAGCTTCAATAAGGGCGTCAATAGAATCAAAACCTTTAACCCCAAGTTCTGCACTTACCTTGCTAACAGTTTTTGTATTGGCATCATAAAACCCAACCAATTGGTAATCATCAGGTAAACCAGCTAAACATTTAAGGTGGATTTTACCAAGATGACCAGCACCAAGAACCCCAACTTTGAGCATAAAATAAATTTTCGGCAAATGTAGCCCATTTGAAACCCTAGGCAAGTGCCAGGGCTTATGGCTATTCACAGATTCTTGTTAATTACCCGTAACTTATAAATTAATTTATCCTAAGGATTATATTCATTTTAGCCGTTGCTATGCTGAACGACTTACCACGCCACAAGGGGCAACGAAATAAACTTGTTAGAGAGTTGATTGCAAAGGGAATAAGACAACCCGATGTGCTTAAAGCCATTGGTAAAATTCCACGCCATTTATTTATTGACTCATCTTTTGAGAACTATGCCTATCAGGATAAACCCTTTCCTATAGCGGCAGGTCAAACCATTTCACAACCATATACCGTTGCGTTTCAAACCGAATTATTAAAGGTAAGGCCCGGAGATAAGGTATTGGAAATTGGTACAGGTAGTGGTTATCAGGCTTGTGTGTTGGAAGAGGTAGGGGTGAAGGTATATAGTATTGAGCGCCAAAAAGAACTTTTTGATATTACCCGCCAGACCATGAGAAAACTGGGCTACAATTTTACTATGAAGTATGGAGACGGTTTTGCGGGATTGCCTTCGTTTGCGCCATTTGATAGAATCATCGTTACGTGTGGTGCGCCAAACATCCCGCCAAGGTTGGTGGAGCAACTAAAAAATGGGGGAAGAATGGTAATACCTGTAGGGGAGGGCAATCAAAAAATGCTATTGCTTACCAAAGATGAAAATGGGACTATTGAAGTAAGCGATTATGGTGACTTCCGCTTTGTGCCCATGCTGGGCAATCGAAATGTTTAAAAGTCTTCCTTAATAGGACTAATAAGTACAAAGCCACGCTCCTTATCAAGCCAGGCAACATCAAATACAAAACTCACTTGGGTTTGCACCTTTTTGTTTCGGTAAATAAAATTGGTTTTCATGGCGTAAGTGTCTTTTGACCCATCCAACGCTTCATATCTGGTTTCCAGATATTCAAAGGTGGCACCATCCAATATTTCAAAAGAATAGTTTTCAACCAGTTCCTGTATGGAACGCTGGTAGTCTACATACATCTTGTTGTACGATTCATTGATTTTATGTTTGGCTAAACTCTTTTGATTTTCATTCATTGGCTGGCGGTCAATTATTTCATGATACTCACGGGTACGGATAAAATCCACAAATTCTGTTTGGGTGCTATCCGTCATTTGTCTGAAAAGGATAACTCCGTAATTATTAAAATCTTCATCAGACTGTGAAAACATGCCGAAAGAAAGGAGGATTGCCGAAAGGGTAAGAAAATACTTCATATAGCCAATTAGTAAATATTGATTTTGTTCGGTTGTACACAATGACCGTACCGACTCAAATTTTGCCGAAAGTAATGGGAAAATTCAAACAAGCAAACGGCAACTCAGTTTGCGAGGTAACAGAATGGAGAATTCTTCTTCAAAGGAAAAAACTTAGTGGTTGTAAGAGGATGCGGTCAGCTACATTTTGGGTAATGGATATATTAGCGCCTTTTTTTAATGTTTACCAGAAGTTACGCAAATGTTAAAGTTTTTCTCGGAGAGGTTATTCATTGTTTTACTGGTTTTTAATGGTATTGTATGGACCACAAATGGTCAGGATTCATTAGCCGTAGAGAAACCTTCGGTAACTGTTGCACACGGCAGCAAAGGGTTTGAGTTTAAAACAACTGACAACCGTTTTATGCTTCAATTCCAAAGCAGGCTGCAACTTCGCTTTGCCACACTTTCTGATCAAGATCCTATTACATTAGACGATTATACAGCTCCAAATACCACTGTGTTTAGAATTAACCGTGCGAGGCTGAAAGTAGGTGGACATGCCTATAAACCATGGTTGAAATATTACTGGGAATATGAGTTAGGTGGTTCCAATCTTTTGGATTTCAGATTAATGATTGAAAAGTGGGAGTGGTTGAGTTTTAAAGCCGGACAATGGAAAATTGAATATACTCAGGAGCGATTTATAAGTAGTGGCAAGCAACAATTGGTGGATCGTTCCATTTTGAATAGGCCGTTTACGGTTGACCGCCAACAGGGTGTTGAAGTTTATGGACATTTAAAGGGGAGTGGTGCTTTAAACTTTAACTATTGGATTGCGGGATTAACGGGAACCGGCCGTGGTAGCAGATCTAATGACGATGAAAACCTGATGTACTTCGGACGTTTTCAATGGAACTTTTTAGGAAGGGAAATGAAATTTGAGGGAAGTGATGTTAAAATCACTCCAAAAGCTGCTGCATTTATTTCTCTATCTGCCATCACCAATCAAAGTAGTTTTACCAGGTTTTCTTCTTCAGGTGGTGGAAACCTGGCGGGATTTGATGCTGGAAATGCCGGGCAGTACCGCACAAATCAAATGAATCTGGAAACAGCATTAAAGTACAAAGGCTTTAGCTGGCAATCGGAATTACACAATAAAGAAATTATTGATTTGCAGGACGATAATACCACAACCTTGCTACAGGGGTATTATGTACAAGCAGGGTACTTCTTTCATCAGGCCATTGATTGGTGGCCAGCGCCACTTGAATTAGCAGCCAGGCACTCAGCCTATTATCCCGACAGTTTTGTGTGGAGCACTAAGGAAGAAGAAACCGCCATTGGGGCCAACTGGTTTTTTGACGGCCATTCTAATAAACTTTCTGTAGAAGTATCCAGGTTTACTCTTCACGATTTTAACCCCGATCCTAAGGAAAGCTGGAGACTAAGAGTACAGTGGGATATTTCGCTTTAAAAGCGATTGTCGCCATCCAGCAGCCTGCCCAGTCCACCAAGTACACTTCCTTCCTCTCTTCCTTTACCGCCCATTTTGGGTGCGCTGGCAATTATTCTATCTGCCAGTCGGCTAAAGGGTAGTGACTGAATAAACACTTTTCCCGGACCCGTAAGTTTAGCTAGAAAAATTCCCTCTCCTCCAAAAACGGCATTTCTAAGTCCGCCAATATATTCAATGTCGTAGTCCACAGTGTTGGTAAAGGCCACCAGGCAGCCTGTATCTACTTTAAGGGTTTCCCCTGGTTGGAGTTGCTTTTCAATAATCATCCCGCCAGAGTGTACGAAAGCCATTCCGTCTCCTTCCAGCTTTTGCATAATAAAACCTTCACCACCAAACAGCCCCGTGCCAATGCGCTTTTGAAACTCAATACCTACTGATACACCTTTGGCGGCACATAAAAACGAATCCTTTTGGCAAACCAGTTTTCCACCTATTTCACTCAAATCCATTGGAATGATTTTGCCGGGATAAGGCGAAGCAAACCACGCTCGCTTCTTTCCCTGACCCACATTGGTGTAGGTAGTCATAAAAAGGCTTTCGCCCGTCAACATTCGCTTACCAGCAGACAAAAATTTATCAAACAAGCCTTTATTCTGATTGCTGCCATCTCCAAAAATGGTGTTCATCTCAATGCCCGTATCCATCATCATCAGGCTACCGGCTTCGGCAACCACGGTTTCCGTAGGGTCAAGTTCAATTTCTACGGCTTGCATTTCTTCGCCCAGCAGGCGGTAATCTATTTCGTGGGAGTTCATTGTTAATAGGTGTTTTTGGGATGATTAGTAAAATCGAAAACCAAAAATAGGGAAGTAGTAAAACTATCCCTAAAAATTCCTTCCAAGGCTGATTCCTACAGGCACAAACATTACACTTCGGTTTGTTGGCTCAACAATGGGTAATTGAAAGAACAAGCGGAAGCAGCTATTGTAATCACCAAATTCCTGAAAGCGATAACCCACAATTGGATATAGAAGTGCGGGGCCAAATAGGTCTCCATTAATAATGGTGCCGCCAAAACCCGTTTCAAAGAAGTGGTTTGTGCCACCCACACAAAATGATAGGCGAGAGGGCACATTAAGCAAATACACCTTTTCAACTACTTGGTTTGAAAAACTATTGAAATCTCCTTCTAAACCCACCCCAACACCAATTTGAAAGGCCAACAAGTAATTGGGTTTAGTCAAAAAATAGTGCTCAAGCGTTATTGACGCCAGTGTTCCACCTTCCATCAAGTTCAAACTAATATTATTTGATTCCCGATGTTCTTTCTTAGGCTGGCCTTGTCCGAAACTGGGGGCAGTCCATAAAATAAAAGTGGTTAATACTATGATTCGCAGCACACGACTCTCTGTAAGCAGTGGAAGATTGTTATTAGTACCCATACTTCCCCCAAATCTTCTTCAGCCATTCCCTTATGGAGTTTTCCTTAGGGTTATTTCCTGGCTCATAAAACCTGGTTTTACTTATTTCCTTTGGGAGAAACTCCTGATCTACAAAATTACCAGCGTGGCTGTGGGCATATTTATAATCGGCACCATAGCCTAGTTCTTTCATAAGCTTAGTTGGTGCATTACGGATGTGTAATGGCACAGGCAGGTCTCCGGTTTCCTTAACCACTTTTTGTGCATTACCTATTGCCTCGTAGCTCGCATTGCTTTTAGGCGAAGTGGCCAGATACACCACACACTGAGAAAGTATTATGCGGCTTTCAGGGAAACCTATTTTCTTAACGGCATCATAAGTAGAGTTGGCCAAGAGGAGGGCATTAGGGTTTGCCATTCCAATGTCTTCGGAGGCTAGTATCAAAAGTCTGCGGGCAATAAAATCAGGGTCTTCGCCACCTTCAATCATCCGGGCCAGCCAATACACCCCGGCATTGGGGTCGCTACCACGAATAGATTTTATAAAAGCTGAAATAATGTCGTAATGCTGCTCGCCATTCTTATCATACATGGCCGGACGGTTGCGCAAAAGCTGCTCAACCAACTCATTTGTAATGGCTTCGCCTTGCTTTACGTTTCCTGCCAAAAGTTCCAGAGTGTTCAAAAGCTTGCGTGCATCGCCTCCGCTATAGCGGAATAGGGCTTGGCGCTCCTCAATGTTTAATTGCTTGTTTTTGAGCCACTCATCTTTTTCCAAAGCTCTATTAAGCATATCATCAAGGTGTGCTTTTTCCAGAGCTTTTAACACATATACCTGACAGCGAGACAGTAATGCCGAGATAACCTCAAAACTTGGGTTCTCAGTAGTAGCTCCAATCAGTGATACCGTGCCTTTTTCAACGGCTCCTAAAAGACTATCCTGTTGTGATTTGCTAAATCGATGAATTTCATCAATAAAAAGAATGGGCGTTTTTCCCTGCCCAAATAAGCCCTGGTTTTCGGCTTTTTGAATTACTTCCCTAACATCCTTTACGCCTGAACTAATGGCACTTAAAGTAAAAATGGGGCGTTGAGCCTCTTTGGCAATTAATCCGGCCAAGGTAGTTTTACCCACACCGGGAGGTCCCCAAAAAATCATGGAGGGAACTATTTTCTGTTCAAGGAGTTTTTTAAGGGAACCATTTTTGCCCAGCAGTTCTTCCTGTCCAATGTAATCTTCAAAACTTTTAGGCCGTAATCTTTCGGCTAGAGGTGCAGACATTTACTATAAAATTCGGGCAGGTAAAAATACTACATTTAGATACTGTGAAAAGACTATACGGCACATATAACCCAACAGACCCTGATGCGGTGGAAAACATCTCCGGACTTGGGTTTATCATCAAACCATTTTACTTTATAATCTTCATTTGGTTCGTCTTTTGGCTAGACCATCGGTTTATGCTCAACCTTAATCGGTTTGGTGTTTTGCCATTAACATTTGAAGGTTTGATCGGTATAATTGCAAGCCCACTATTGCATGGCGATTTTAAACACCTGTTGGGTAACTCATTACCCATACTTGCCCTGGGTTCTGGGCTTTACTATTTCTATCCTAAAATAGCCACTCGCGTGGTTCTTATATCCTGGCTATCTTCCGGAATTGCGCTGTGGATTATTGGCAGACCGGCCATTCATATTGGTGCATCAGGCTTGGTATATGCCTTGGCGGGTTTCATATTTTTAAGTGGTTTGCTCCGTAAGCAACCAAATTTACTGGCTTTATCACTTTTAGTTATCTTCCTTTATGGAGGCCTTTTTTGGGGATTATTACCAATAGAAGAGGAAATTAGCTGGGAAGCCCACCTTACGGGATTAGCAAGTGGTTTTGCATTGGCCGTAAACTATAGGCATCTTGGCCCGCGACAAAAAAAGTACAGTTGGGATTTGGAAGAGGAGCAATACCATGAATTTGAAGAAGTTGAACAGCCAATAATTACGGAAAAGCCCGAAGCCATAAAGCCAGAAATAGAAGCGTGGAAGCAATATTCCAACAACCATGTAACGATAATTTATCACTATAACTCGCAAAAAGAAAAACAGCCCAACGAAGAAAACGTTACCCCAAAATGAGATTACTAATACTATCAGCACTTTTAGCTTTCAGTTTAAGCCTGTTTGGGCAGCAATACCTATATCTTCAAAAAGGCAATGAAGTACCTCATACGCGCATTGCACTTAAGGATAAGGTGAAGTTTAAAACTGTAGATAGTGAAGAGTGGATAGAGGGAATTTTACAACAAATA